>CAMWTV010000034.1 GCA_947177215.1 uncultured Muribaculaceae bacterium | reverse complement strand
TCCTCTACGTCTCGTCGGCTCGGTGATGTGTATAAGATACAGGGACGCTACAACGCCCCGCTTGACGAGCGCCGGACTGGACTCGGTGAGATTGCAGCTTTGCTCGAGGCTCCGCGCAGTCAGGGAAGATGGGATTATTCGCGAGAGAGGGTGATGCTCTACTCCAGGAGCGGAATATCGGTGATGAGCCTTGACAGCGGTCACCGGATAAGATCGGTGACTATGGCCGACAACCGCGAGGTGACATCAGGGCGATGTGTGGCCGAGGTCACGGGATGCCGCGGCACAACCCATCTGGCTATTGCCGGAGGAGATCTGACCGAATGCGACAGCAACGGCGTGACCACATTGCTGCGCCACTGCCGGGCGACCGAGGCCGGACGCTGCGGGCGCTTCAACGAGATATGGCTTGCGGGTGGCGACGGAGGGTTGCGGCGGATGAATGCCGACGGCGAGATTACAGAGATAAAGACCGCCCCGGGGGAGGTGCATCTGCATATGTCAGGCAACCGGCTGCTGCTGGTGACTGACCAGGGGGTGTATGACACAGAAACGGAGGAGTGGCCTCGGGAGGGGGTGACATGGCTTGTGAGCGAGCGCCATGAGAGGCTGACACCCACGGCTGTGGAGTTCAGGCTGTTTGCAAGCGATGCCAAGGGGAAGATAACCCTTGAGGGTGACAACGGGAGCCGGATCGGGGAGAAGCTTCTGGAGATTGAGTTCGAGGGGGATATGAACTCACCGCTTACGGTGCCTTTGGCAGCGCCTTACCGCCGGTTTCTGACGGTCACAGCCGAGGTTTCGGGAGGAGCCGACGGCGAATGGCGCGGAGCGGTATTAAAAAAGTAAGGAAAATCTCACGACCTCCCTTACCCGGATACATAGTAATATTACCAGTCAATCAATTCAGTAATAGCATTATTACTGCTAAAATATGTGTAAATAAGCAATGGATATGCGCTTTCAAAGCCGGAAGGAAAATGAGGAAAGGGTGTAAACGAGTTGCAGCCAGTCCTTTCTGAGGCACCGCCAAGCGCCAAGTCCAAAACCGACATATGCACGACTCATTCACACCCTATGGTTTCTGAGTGGTCAATGTTCGATTTTCCTTGGACTGATAAATATGGCGGTTTTCCAGAATGGGAAAAGTCGAATTACAGCTACAAAATCAAATTCCTCATCGTTTATGTCTGACGCGAACTCTTCCGCAGTCGCATTGGAGGTGATGACCCCTCAGGCCGCCGGGACTTCTGACAAGTCGCACACGGACATGGCGAAATTTCTCAATTTCCTTCCATTGACAAAGTTACAACATAAAACCAAAATATTCAAAATCTGCAATTAAATTGTAATGATTTTTTTGCAAAAAAATTTCAACACATAACAGGCCCCGCGATCATATCTGATTATCAACCAATTATATAACCGATGTAAATTCCGGAATTTTTAAGGCTCCAGACCGCGGCAATAGGATTGTAACTTTGTGAAGCAAAAAGGAGCTACAAAGGCCTTTTTGAAAAGAAAAAATTATAAAATATTAAACTTAAAATGTTAAATTATGGGTGAAAGATTAGATGATGTGAGTTGTGAAGCTAAAATGGCCACACAACCTGAGGAAACAGAAAACAACATGGATGCCGCAGAGGGCGCGGAGCAGGAGACGATGGCGCCCGAAGAGAATGAAAACGAGGTGTGCGAGGCAGAGCAGACCGACCTCCCAGACATGGAGACGATGCTGGCCGAAGCCGAAGAGAGGGGCTACATGCGCGGCCGCAACGAGAGCATAGCGGAGCTGATGAAAAAGCCAGGAATGATGGAGAGGATGCCTGCCCGAAGCGTGGAAGAGATGACAGACAATGTTGACGAGGTGATGATTCTGTCGAGACAGAGGGTGTCGATATGGGACAAATAACAACCGATTAAAAAACGTAAAAGCAATGGAAAAAGCAAAGAGGATAATTGCATGGATCATAATGGTGATCAGAGAGATAAACAGAATCTTCAAAAAACAGTAAAAAACACGGGAACAATGAGAAAGACTATCAAAGCTATGAAAGAGAATGTAAAAAGCTGGCTCGGCAGCGAAAATGCCGCCGCTGTGATCGCGATGGCAGCAATGATGATGGCCGCATGGCTTGCGGGATGGCTTATAGGCCACTCGGGCGGGGGAGTTACAATGGTGTTCGAGAACTCGGCCTACGGGCTCCACGGGGCGGCGGTGATTGCCGGAGCCGTGGGTGCCGGGCGCCATATCAACGGAGTGCCTCTGACAACCGATGTGGCTGATGAGGCGTCGCCGGGGCTGCTGCGCAACGAGATCGACGACCGGATTGTGAGAATCAGACCGATGTCGACTCCGCTCGACCAGATTTCGCGCTATGGTGGCGCCCGCCTGTGCGGATCGATGAAGGTTGAATATTACTCGGTCGACACACGCCCCACAAAGGCTAAACTGACGGCCCCTGTGGCGGCGGTGAGCAGCGACAACGGCTATGCCACGGCAACCCTCAAGACCGACAACAACGAGATATTCCAGCCCACGACCACCATAATCGTGCCGGCTGTAACCACCCCCGACGGCGGTTCGCTGGTGCTCTATGTCACAGCCAACAACGGCAGCGACGGCATAAAGGCTGTGGCGGTGAACAACGGCAAAGGCACAGCCTATCCGATGCCGGCCATACCGACCGGGGCCGTGCTTGTGAGAATGGGGCGCGCGGCAGCCGAGCTTGATGTGATGACGGCCCAGTTCGAGACCCTTCCGGCCAAAGCCGACAACTACTGCCAGATTTTCAAAGCCCAGGTGGAGCAGTCAACATTCATGAAGATTGCCAACAAGGAGGTTGGATGGACATTCTCTGACCAGGAGGAAGCCGCCATCATCGACATGCGCATGGGCATGGAGAAAAACTTTCTTTTCGGCCACAAGACCCGCTTCACCGACCCTGAGAAGCATGAGGAGGTGATGCTGACCGGAGGGATATGGAACCAGACCGACAACGAGTTTGAATATGACACGGAAGAGGGGGTAAACGACGAGTGGATGGTGCGACTCTGCCGCAAAGCCTTCTCACACAACGCCGGATCGTCGAAAAAGGTGCTTCTTGCCGGCAGCGACCTGATAGAGCGGCTTCATCTGGCCGGAGCGCAGCGCATGATGGTGAACGATGCGGCCGTGACACGGTGGGGACTCGACTTCACCGAGATACACTCGAAGTTCGGCACCCTTTATGTGATGCTGTCGGAGGTGTTTGACCAGTGCGGCATGCCGGCCAACGGGATGGTTGTCGACCCGGAGTATATCACCAAATACTGCCATGTGCCGTTCCGCACCGAGCGCCTTAACCTGCGCCAGAGCGGTGTGAGAAATGTCGACGCCATTGTGATAACCGAGGCGAGCTGTCTGGTGCTGCGCTACCCCCAGAGCCACCTGAAAGTGATCGGCGTATAAAGCCTGCAGATCATGAAAGTGACTTACACGAAAGAGCGGATGAGGGAGGAGTGGAAAAAGAGGCGATGGCTCGAGCCTCTGAGAGCCGACTGCCGCATCAGGCGGTCGGACGGCATCGACCTCGACGCCTACGCGGAGACCGAAATGCGCCAGTGGTATCTCGAACTGCTGGCCACGGCTCCGGCCGGGCTTCTCGCCCCCACCGACCTCACCCTGACCTCGACAGTGAAACGCACTGCCTCGGGAACGGCATATGTAGAGCTGCCCGACACGGTGGTCAGAGTGGTCAGCGTGAGGCTCGCCGGATGGCAGCGCGACGCCATGATAGCCTCAGGGCCTCACGATCCGCTGGCAATGCGCCAGGCCAACCGGTTTGCCCGCGGAGGGGTGGAACATCCGGTAGCGGTTGTCAACGGCCACAGGCTCGAGCTTTATTCGGCCGCGAACCCTGATTCCACACCTATGCTTGAAAGCCTGCTGGTGA
This sequence comes from uncultured Muribaculaceae bacterium, assembly GCA_947177215.1. Lineage (GTDB taxonomy): Bacteria > Bacteroidota > Bacteroidia > Bacteroidales > Muribaculaceae > UBA7173. The sequence continues at coordinate 9,882 of CAMWTV010000034.1, read as the reverse complement.
TCACAGACACTGGCAGCGAAACATATAAATTTGATGAACGGGCGTGGCTGCTTGTGGAGAGAGCCGGCTGACCCGCACAGACTTTTCACAAACGCTTATGAACAACGACAACAAGGCCCGGCAGGCACGCATGGTGCTCGAGGCCGCCTATAACGCATGGCAACGCCTGGCGCCGGTGAGAGAACGGCGCCGGCGTTATGCCCGCTACACCTACGGAGACCAGTGGTCAGACCTGACGACATCGCGGCGCGGCGAGATCATGACCGAACACGACAAAGCCCTGACCGAGGGGAGAATGCCGCTGACAAACAATCTGATCAGGCGGCTGGTGAAGGCGGTGATAGGCCGCTGGCGCACCGACAACGAGCCTGACAGAGCCACAAAGCAACCGGCCGACGACAACAGTCTGGAGCACTGGATAGAGTTCAACAGCCTATACGAGACCGACGCGCGCACACTCGAGGAATTTCTGATTTCGGGCATGGCCGTGCACCGCGTGGGGCGCGAGAAACGACAGGCCGGCGAAGGGGTATGGGTCGACAATGTGAGCCCCGACCGGTTTTTCATCAGCGCGGTGACCGACAGCCGCTGCCGCGACATGGAGCTTGTGGGGCGCATTACCGACATGAGCCTTGGCGAGGTCATAATGCGTTTTGCCCGTGGCGACCGCAAGCGCGCCATGATGCTCAGGAGGCTTTACGGCGCCATTGCCGGCGCGGGCAGGCGCAATGTGGCGCTGGCACCGGAGACTGACGAATCGTTTTTCCATGCTCCTGAAGGGAGATGCCGGGTGATAGAGGTGTGGACGCTCGAATGCCGCGAGACACTCCGCTGCCATGACCCGCTGACGGCAGTCTACACTGTTTCGGGCATCGACCGCCAGGACGCGATCGACGCCGAGAACAGCCGCCGACGGGCCGAAGGGATGCCCCTGATCGACAGCCGGTGGGAGATGACCTCCATGTGGCATTGCCGCATTATGGCTCCCGACGGCACACTGCTCGACGAATACGATGCCGACACGGCAGGGGGAGGGCCGCCGTTCGCGGTGAAGCTCTACCCGATGGTCGACGGCGACGTGCATTCGCTGGTAGAGGATGTTATCGACCAGCAACGCTATGTGAACCGGCTGATTTCGCTGATGGACAAGATGATGAACTCGGCGGCCAAAGGTGTGCTGCTCTATCCGCAACGGTGCAAGATCGACGGGCAGAGCTGGGAAGAGATCGGCGAACTTTGGTCTGACCCCGAAGGGGTGATCCCCTATCACGACCACGGCACCTGCGAGCCCCACCAGGTTGTGACCCCGGCGGCCGACATTGGCGCGCGCGAGATGCTGACCACCCAGATAAAGATGTTCGAGGAGGTGTCGGGCATCAGCGACGCCCTGCTGGGGAAGGCCGGCACAGGTGTGGTGGGGGTTGAACGCTATGAGAGCCAGGTGCGCAACGCCTCGATAGCCGTGTGCGACATTCTCCGCACATTCGGCGATTTCGTGGCGCGGCGCAACCGCCTCATCTCCCGGGCCTGAACCGACAGGCTGACGGAAACCGGATGCCCGTTAAACAGATTTAACATATCCGTGCAGCGTTCCGGCACTACCGCCGCCGTATCTTTGCATTGCCCGACACCCCCGTAAAACTGAATTATATCTGACAGAATGTTTGAGAACTTTGAGAGAAGAAACGAGGACTTTTATCAGGCGGTGATTGAGATTCAGCGCCGGCGGGGCCCCGGAGGCGGGCCGGTATCGACCGACTATGCCGTGAGGCTTGCCTTGCACTCCGGAGCACCGTCGTTTTATCTGACGCGCGAATATGCGTGGAAACAGCTTCGGGAGCGGAGACACCTGCGGGTGCCTCCCTCCGAGAAGCCTCACCGCCGCGACATGTGGGCCGAACTCGAGACGGCTCTCGCCGCAAGGCTGGCCGACGCCCCCGGCGAAGACCAATGGATTGCGCTCGACCATGTGCTTGCCCACTACCGCCCCACACGGTTTTTCATCAGCGAGACCTATGCGCGCAAACTGATGGGAAAAATTCAACGAAAACGGCGCGCCGACAACAAAAACCTGCAACAAATTATCCGCACCTATGAACATCAGACTCAACAGCAAAGCAGTGACCGACGAGATACTTGCCCTATCGGCCTTGCACACCACAGCCGGCGGCGGCACCACTCTGCCGATAACACGCGACAGCCTGCCCGGGCTGCGGGTGATAATGCGCATGGCGTTTGCCGAAATCACCCTGAAACTGGCGCCATGGATGGAAAACTGCGCCATCGACAGCGCCGACGCCGATCCGGCGAACCCGTATGACCAGGATGCGCCCGTCAGACTTGAGCTTACACTGAAAAACGGCGACAGATTCCCTTCAGGAACAGCCCTGACGGTGAAGCGGCATCTGGAGCATATGGTTGCCGCCGCCACTCTGGGCTGGGTTTCGGCTGCTGCCGACCGGAGTCTGGCTGAGAAACTGTGCGCCCACCGCGAGCGTGAGCTGCTGGCTCTCGAGACTCTGCTGGCTGCGGCGGCAGCGGAGCCACGCCCATTCCGCCGGCGGGGCTGCCGGTGGTGACAGCATCCCCCGCCATGAGATTATGCGCTTAAGGCCGTGTGCAGGGATTGAAAATCCTGACACACGGCCTTAAGCGCATATCCTACTCTTTCGACGTTAAAAGCAAAGCAATGTGGAAAAAATTGCTTAACTTTGCCTTATGGGAATATAGGCACACAATATTTAAATTTAGTTAACGTTATATTGTAGGCCACCGGGGAAAGGGCCGACCAACATGAACCACGACAGATGCAGAAAGCACTGAAAAGAATATTCGACTTCGTTATAGCGCTGTTAGCAATAATAGCGCTCGCTCCGTTGTGGATAGTCATAGCCATATGGATTGCCGCCACATCGCCCGGCGGGGTGTTTTTCCGCCAGAGGCGCACCGGCTACATGGGCGAGGAGTTCGACCTGCTGAAATTCCGCTCGATGTATATCAACCATGAGGCCGACACCAAACAGGCATCGGAAAACGATCCGCGCATAACCCCTATCGGAAGATTTCTGCGCCGTTCGTCGCTCGACGAGCTGCCGCAGCTCTACAACGTGTTGCGCGGCGACATGTCGATCATAGGCCCGCGGCCACACATGGTGGCCCACACCGACTATTACACCCCGCGGGTGAAAAACTATATGCGCCGCCATGAGATGCGTCCCGGACTCACCGGCTATGCCCAGGTGAGCGGATTCCGCGGAGCCACACCCACCGTCGACGACATGCGCCGCCGCGTGGAAGCCGACATATATTATGTTGACCACTACTCGCTGTGGCTCGACCTGAAAATCTTTTTTCTTACAATCTGGAAGATGCTGACGCTGAAACTGTGAGACGGGGCCATCAAAAAACCACACACTGACTGATATGAAAGCTTGTTTCCTTGGGCTGGGCTACATAGGGCTCCCCACCGCAATAATCGCCGCAAAAATGGGCGGAATAGATGTGACAGGAGTTGACATCAACCCCAGGGTGGTCGACATGACCAACCGTGGCGAACTTCACATTGTAGAGCCGGGCATCGGAGAGATGCTCCGCGAAGTGGTGCAGGCCGGAAAACTGCGGGCAGCCACCGCGCCCGAGGTCTCCGACGCATATTTTGTTGTGGTGCCCACCCCGTTCAAAGGCGACCATATGCCCGACATATCCTATGTCGAGGCCGCCACACGCAGCGTGATACCACTGCTGAAAGAGGGCGACCTGTTCGTTATCGAGTCGACATCGCCGGTGGGAACAACCGAGCAGATGTCTGACCTGATTTTCAGCGAACGCCCCGACCTGAAAGGAAAAATCCATATAGCCTACTGCCCCGAGCGCGTGCTCCCCGGAAACGTGATCTACGAACTGGTTCACAACGACCGCGTTATAGGCGGCATCGACGAGGCTTCGACCGACAAAGCCGTTGAATTCTACGCTCATTTCGTGAAAGGCGACCTGCACCGCACCAACTCGCGCACGGCCGAGATGTGCAAGCTCACCGAAAACTCCTCGCGCGACGTGCAGATAGCCTTCGCCAACGAGCTTTCGATGATATGCGACAAGGCCGGCATCAACGTGTGGGAACTGATAGCCCTGGCAAACCGCCATCCGCGCGTCAACATTCTGCAGCCCGGATGCGGAGTGGGAGGCCACTGCATAGCCGTCGATCCATATTTCATCACGGCAATGTTTCCCGAAGAGTCGAAAATAATCGCAGCCGCGCGCGAGATAAACAACTACAAGTCGCGCTGGGCAACCGAAAGGGTAAAGAACGCCATGCTCCGTTTCGAGCTCGACCGCAAGCGCCGCCCCGTGGTGGCCATGATGGGACTCGCGTTCAAACCCGACATCGACGACCTGCGCGAAAGCCCTGCCAAACGGATAGCCATGGATGTGATGCAGTCGTGCAACAACGCCGACATACTGGTTGTGGAGCCTAACATAGCGCAGCACAACGTGTTCAAGCTCACCGACTACCGCGAGGCCTACGAAAAGGCCGACATCGTGGTGTACCTCACTGGCCACACATCGTTCAGAGAGCTGCCCTGGCGCGACGACAAGGTGATTCTCGACTTCTGCGGCATTTTCAAGAAATAACCCCCGGCAATGGAAACCGTAAGCATCTGCGGCATAAACGTGTATCCGTTCAGCTCACGCGAGGAGCTGATTGACTTCGCCTTCGGCCGGAAAGGGATTCTCGTGGCCGTTAACGCCGAGAAATCGGTCAACGCCACCGAGCGCCTGCGACAGATAATAAACAGCAACATAGGCTATTGCGACGGGGCCGGAGCCGTGAAGGCTTCACACCGCAAAGGCGCCGCAAAGGCCGTGCGCATTCCCGGATGCGAGCTGTGGCTCGACATTGCAGCCCGTTTCGCGCCCCGGGGCAAACGGTTCTATCTGGTCGGAAGCCGTCAGGAGGTGATTGAAGGCACCGTAGCACACCTGCGCCGGATGTTTCCCGGAATAGATATTGCCGGCTACCGCAACGGATTCATCGGCAGCGACGCCGAGAAACAGAGCCTCATCGACGACATCAGCCGCACACAGCCCGACATAGTGTTCGTTGCCATGGGTTCTCCCCGACAGGAATATCTCATGGCCGAGATGCTCGCCGCCCACAAAGCCCTGTATCAGGGGCTCGGAGGCTCGTTCGACCTGCTCATGGGCAATTTCCGCCGCGCCCCGAAGATTGTGCAGAAACTCGGATGCGAATGGCTATGGAGGTTCGTGGCGCAGCCTTCGCGCATAACCCGCATAACACCCTATCTCAGATTCGCCTCACGGCTATATACCGGACGGATATAAACCCCTATCGATTATGAAAAAAGTAATGCTCGTGTTCGGCACAAGGCCCGAAGCCATAAAAATGGCACCGGTGGTGAAAGAACTCAGACGGCGCCCGGCCGAGTTCAAGACAATAGTGACCGTTACCGGCCAGCACCGCCAGATGCTCGATCAGGTGCTCGAAATTTTCGGCATTACGCCCGACTATGACCTGAACATAATGAAACAGGGGCAGGATCTGACCGATGTGACCGTGAGAGTGCTCGAAGGGATGAGAAGCGTGCTGGCCGAGGCCGCGCCCGACGTGGTGCTTGTTCATGGCGACACATCGACATCTACAGCAGCAGCCCTGGCCGCGTTCTACGCCCACATTCCGGTGGGACATGTCGAGGCCGGACTCCGCACCGGAAACATCTACTCACCCTGGCCCGAGGAGATGAACAGACTGCTGACCGGCCGGCTGGCGTCGTGGCACTTCTCGCCCACCCCTCTGGCTCGGCAGAACCTGCTCGACGAGAAAGTAAGCCCCGACAGCATAACCGTGACAGGAAACACCGTTATCGACGCCCTCTACGAGGTGGTAGGCAAGATCAAGGCCGATCCGGCCCTTACAACCGACCTTGCCGGGCGTCTGGCCGACGCAGGCTACGACACCTCGCGGCTCGACGGAACCGGACGCCGCATGGTGCTCATCACAGGCCACCGCCGCGAAAACTTCGGAGCCGGGTTCATATCCATGTGCCGGGCCATCAAAACCCTCGCAGAGCGGTTTCCCGACACCGACTTCGTTTATCCGATGCACCTCAACCCCAACGTAAGGCGCCCCATACGCGAAGTGTTCGGCGACAACCTCGCCACCCTCCACTCAAACCTGTTCTTCATCGAGCCGCTCGAATATCTCAGCTTCGTCTACCTCATGGAGAAAGCCCATATCGTGCTGACCGACAGCGGCGGCATACAGGAGGAAGCTCCCGGACTGGGCAAGCCCGTGCTGGTGATGCGCGACACAACCGAACGCCCCGAAGCTCTCGACGCCGGCACAGTGAAACTCGTAGGCACCGACTTCGACCGCATAGTCGGCTCCGTGACCGAACTGCTCACCGACAGCAGCGCCTACCTCGCCATGAGCCGGGCCAACAACCCCTACGGCGACGGAAAGGCATCGCCCAGAATAGCCGACTTCATAGCGGCACACTGATCAACGCACCCTGCGGCGACGCAGAAAAGAGGCAAGATCAGGATCGGCCGACAGCGACGCGCCGCAACCCGACACCCCCTGCTCGCGAACCACATGCAGCCCGATGGCACGTGTCATCAGAATATCGTCGTGGAACCCCTGACGCGCGCCGTAGCTGCCGTTCTCACGGCGACGGTAAACCAGCAGCTCATCGCAGGCAGCGCTGTCGCGCTCCACATAAAGGCCGTCGCGCACAGCCGCCACAAGCTCGGTTATTATCATCTGCTTCGACGAGCGGTTGGTGTGGAATCCCGGACGCGGCGAGCCTCCAGCGATAGCCGGACGGTAATAAATGTTGTGGTAATAGTCGTTCAGCTCATGGAGAATATACATCCCCTGATCGGGCACCTCACCGCCATAACGCAGATCGCTCTCGAGCGAGTTGCTCTCGAACACCAGCAGCGCCATATTGTAATATCTCGCCAGAGCCGCCGCCTTCCATGTCAGCAGGTCATGGTCGATATGGCCGCGCCACTGCGCCACCACCCTTCGGCCGCTGACAGCCATTACAGCTATCACACTCCAGTCTGACCTCACCGAAAGGCCACCCACGTCGACCGCCGCAACATAACACTCGCCCGCCGCCGGATGCTCCCACACTTTCAGACCGCCCGTAGGATCGGCCGAGAACCTCACGCCGCGCAGCGCCTCAGGGCCCGTGGCCGCACCTCCGGCCGAAACCACCTCGCCCACCGACAGCGGAGGGCGGCACCCCATGCGCAGCCGCTCCACACCCCCGATGTCAAACACATTTGTACCCGTGTTTGAGAACGCCTCCTGCGCCGTGGTCGGATATTCGGCCATCATCTGGCTGTGGGTCGGATATTCCCTCCTCTTCAGATGATACCAGTTGATGCGCTCAAGCGTCAGGCCACGTTCCCACAGATCGCGCTCATAGGCGTCCATATCCTCCCACAGAGCCTCAGGGTCGTCGACCTCGCAACGGTAAATCTCAATCTCATACCAGGGCACGAAAACCGCACGCTTGTCGCTCTCCCCCTTCTCCGACCTGAGCCACTCGGTGTGGAAGTAATTGCCAACACCGTTGGCGGTCGACTCGAGCACAATCACCGACAGAGGCCCCAGAGCGATAGCCCCGCACACGGCACGGATAAAATCGGCAGGCGAGCTCTTGGCCGTGTCCTTCCAGAAAGCCACCTCCGACAGATGGGCCATGGCATAGTCGGCGCCGCGGATAGAGTCCTGACGCTCGCTCGAACCCAGGGTAATGCGGCACCGGCGCTCTGAAATCTCCCTTATCAGATCCTGCCCCTGATAGCGGTTCAGAGCCGGCGCCTTCTCCCCCTCCCAGAACTCGCGAGGATAGTTCTGGAGCATATCGCAATACATCCCCCTGATCGATGCCGCCGTCTTGTTGACCTGGGCACACACCAGCGAATGCCAGTTGGTTACCTGAGTGCACTGGATCCAAGCCATATACATCTGAATCAGAGTGCTGCCACCCCACTGACGGGCCTTGAGCATGATCATCCTTATCGGCTTGCCCGCCAGACGCTCACCCTCGAGCACCGCAGTAACCCGGCGCTGGGCCGCATTAAGCCTGAAAGGCACCATGCTGCCGCTCATCTTGTCCTTGATCCTGACACACATCACCGCCCAGAACTCGAAATCATAGCGGCAACGCAGCCTCACCCACTCGTTACGGCCGCGGATGCGCCCGAACTCCCTGTCGCGCGTCATCGCCACAGGCACCATCTCAACCTTCATCAGCGTAACACGCTTCGGCCCTACGGCCACACGCTCGCCGGCACACCCCGTTCCCGCCTCGGGGTCATAGACCACACCCCTCTCCGCCCGGTTGCGGCGCCGGTTCTCGGCAATGATGCAGTCAATCCGCTTCGGGCTGCTTCCGGCGCCGCCCGACCCCGCATCAGTAATCATCCCGTCAATCCCGTAATCCATCTTTTCGCAATTTCTCGACCGCAAAGTTAAGGCCGCGGCCAGAGCAGCCGCAGCCTTAGAAATTCCGAAAAAACCACCACCCCGCGGCAGCAGTCACCGCGCAAGCTTCATCTCGAACTCATCGATCTCACCGCGGCGGTGGGCCAGATGGCGGGTCGAAGGCGAGATGCCGAACAGGGGCGAATAAGTGCGCACCTTCACCGTAGTGCCGTCAGGCATGAACTCCAGAATCCTGAGCCACCCGTCGCCGCCGTTCCCCTCCCAGCCGCCGCCGAGAGTCTGCACATTGAACATCATCTGAGGCACATCCTTCCCCGAGGCAGTGCGGTCAACGCGATAGCCCACCGAATCCTCGAAACCGCCAACCTCACCCATATGCCCGCACAGCGCCAGCACAATATTCTCCGACGGCTCTATCAGCTTCTCCCACACCTGCTTGCCCCAGTTGCGCGGGCTTATGCCGTAAGGCTCGTTGTCGGTGCGCTCGCCGTTTTTCTCGCCGATAAGCGAATGGGTGATGTAGATAACCCTGTGATTCTTGAAACGGTCGCCCGAAATCAGATTCTTCGTCCAGTCAAGCACCTCGTCGCGCGGAGCGAATTCATTACACACAACCAGAAGCTTCCCCCAGCGGTCGTCGGCAAACTCGAAAGCCGCATTCTCGAGCGACTCCACCCCGTTGCGGTTCGGAAACACCGCCACCGCACAGTCGCGCCACTTACGGTTACGCTCTATCGGGAAATACTCCGGAAAACGCGTCATACCGTTCTCCGCATGGCGGTAGCCGTAATCATGATTGCCACACGAAATTATGTAAGGCACCACATTGTCAAGCCGTTCAAACGACCGGCTTACCGACTGCCACATCTCTCTCGACGTCTGGTTAAGCATCCTCCGGTTCGGAATCAGATTGTCATTCTGCTCCACAAGGTCGCCGGTACACAACACCGTCTTGATCTTCAGGTTATCCACATTGTCGGCTATCCAGGCCGTCTGAAGCTCGAACAGCGGCTGGTTTATGTCATATTTCACATAACCCTGCGGGTCGCCGAGCAGAATCATCGAAAACGAATCCTCGTTCTCGAGCTGCTGCCGGTCAGCCCTGTCCTGCGCCTGCACACCCCAACAAAGCGCCATCCCCAGACATCCGCCGATAATCAGTTTCCTCATACGTATTATTTTTTAAGGCCACAGAGCCTTAGGCCCCGCCACCTGCGTTATTTCATGCACCTTACAACACAAAGATACAAAAATTTTTCAGCTTTCTCTTATCCCCGCAACCAACCCTGAAATAATCAAAAAATAAAAAGTCGGGGATTGCTCCTCGACTTTTTATCACAGATTGGCGGAGAGGACGAGATTCGAACTCGTGGTAGGATTGCTCCTACGTCAGTTTAGCA
>CAMWTV010000033.1 GCA_947177215.1 uncultured Muribaculaceae bacterium | reverse complement strand
ACTCGTATATCATTATCGCCTTGTCAAGATATTCCTGCTCACCTGTCAGGCTGTAGAGTCTGGCAGCTATGATTATAGCGGGAGCGTTCGAACATGAGTTCTTGCTGTTGATGCCCGAACCTGAATTCCATGCAATGCCGCCACCTTCAACATCACTCCAGCCGGCCCATATCCATTCAAAAAGCTGACGGGCATCGCGCAGCCAGTCGGCGCGGTCAACCGTATAGTTGTCATATGCCCTGATACAGGCTATGGCCATCCACTCCATGTCATCGAAGAACGTGTTCCACAGGCTCTGGCCTCCACCCGACATTGCGGTCTTTACCTGAAGCGATCTCATGCGCCATATCTGCTTCTTCGTGCGCATGAAGGCATCGGTGAAAGCGTCTATAACATGGGCGTGCCACCAGTAGTTGAATCCTGTATTGATCTTTTCAGGGTCTTCGTTCCAGCTGTGGACAAGATACTTCCCTCCACGGTAATCACGATAGAATTTCTCGAACATCACCTCATAGAGCCGGTCGGCTGCTGCGGCATAGTCGATAACCGCGCCACGCGAAGGCAGTTCGTAACGCTGCTGATAGTTGTCAATGTCAAACACACCGTCATTGTTGCGCATATCCATCGTAACCCAGTTCTCGCCGTCGTCAGAAGCAAGCAGTTCCCATGTGTTGGGGCGCATGTTCGATGCCGACGACATGTTGGCCGTAACGGCATAACCATCGATAACCGCGGGCGATTCAAAAGTAAAATCTATCCATGCGTTCTCCACTCCATATGTGGCCTTGACATTGCGGATATTCACTGCCGAATTATAGTTTCCCCCGCTTATGGCCCAGAGATTGTCGGTGTTTTCGGGCGCCGAGAATTTTCCGAAGGCATCTACAGCCACATTCTCTGCATCAGGCTGCGGATAGCCCAAAATCTGCATTTCCGCAATCTTGAGCTTGCTGCCCGAAGCAACTTTGTTGACCTCGAACTTGAACTGCCGGTATGCTCCGGTCTGCGACGCGAGAGTCTTGCCGACATACGATGTGTAAGGGCCGGCATACTTGGCGCTGTTGAAACGCCCTATCCGAGTCCATGTGCCGTCAGCCTCGTTCTTCCCGTAAAGAGTCATCTGCGAAGGCGCCTGCGACACATCGTCAGCCGCCACCACGATTATCCCTTTTGCCACCCATGGATGCTCCGCAGTCACGATAACACTGACACCTGCACCCGTTTCCGACTCGAAAACAGTCAGGTCGTTTTTGTCGCACAGACACTGCAGCGAGGCATTGTCGCCCCCTCCGTCGAGCGCGATTCCGGCTTTGTCGCATATGCTGAATTCTGCCATGGTCTGCTGACCATGCAGCGAGAATCCGACAATCGGCAACAGCGCCGGGATTAGTAGTTTTTTTGCTTGCATATTTTGTTGTTTTTTGTCTTTATCGGTCTGAAACAATTTTTATCGAACGCGAATAGCTGCCACACACCACATTGGCAATCACAGGCATCCCAATCGGGACTTCTACCATATGCTCGCCGGCCTTAAGCGCCCTGCCATAAAGCAGATGTCCGTCAGTGTCAAACAGATAGATCGCCGAATCATCAGGCAGAGTCACCATAATTCCACCCGCGGCAAAACGCCAGCTGAAAAGCTCGTCTGACTCAGCCGCTACGCATGGAACAGAGGCCTGCCGGGGCACACCGAAGCCTGTCACGGTGATGCGGTCGATTGCCGGAGCCACACCGTTGTCGTTTCCGTAGACTATCGTATTGAGTCCCTCTTCAAGGTGCACTTTCACTGTTTTGAAACCCATGTCGCGGCCATTTATCGAGCTGCCGGGCCGGTTGAACATGTGATACTCCTTATCACCGCCGTTGACCTGGATATAGGCCTGATGGTCGTCATTGTCGAGATAATATAGTGTCAGATAGTAATCGCCTCCGCGATCAACCTCTATATCGTTAAAGTTCAGATATTTCTTTGAATTGTTAAGTTCGCCTATATAGAATCCGCCCGAGCAGTCGGCATCAGCCTTGCGGCTGCCGCGCATATTATAGTTCTCGGCCTCCCGGCGTATCACGGCCGGGGCAACCATAGAACGGTTCTCCGACAGAATCACCGTGGCGCCGCTGTTTTCGCCAAGCTGCAGTTCTATTTTCGCTTCTGAGGTCAGCCCTTCGCGATATTCAAACCCTATGTCAGTGCGGTGAATCCCCTCGGTATAGATATAAGCCCCGAACTCCTTCCCCTCCGGCATGAACGACAGGTCTATTACAGCTGTGCGCGCCTCAGCCGTCAGAGTCGCCACCCACCAGTCATCCCCTTTGCGGCGTCCAAGAGTCACATACTTGTCGGGCACAGCCTCCAGACACCTGGTCTCGTCCCACGTCACAGGCACACTGCGCAGAAGCGGTTCTGCAATATGACCCACAAGATTGGCCGGACAATCGCACACACACAGCAGCGACGATTCAAAAGCGGTTGCCAGAGCTGTCTGATAGCTCCATGTCGTGTTTCTTATCGCACGCCCCTTTTTATTGCCATACTTTACAGGCGTATAATCCATCGATCCGAGCACATTGCGTGTAAGAACAAGGTTCACCCCGTGCGAAGCCGGTGTCATCGTTGAATTGAACATATAGAACTCTCCGCCGAGCACAGCCTCGCTCGTCATCAGATGAGGCCATTTGCGCTCAAGACCCGAAGGCTTGGTGCATCCATGAAAATTGACAAGAAGCCTCGCCTGCGCGGCAGCCTCCAGAATCCCCTCGTACTTGGCGAGCATCTCGCGGCTGTCATCCTCGAAAAAATCGATTTTAACCCCCTTCACTCCGGCGTCGGCCCATTGGCTGAACCATTGCATGTTTGTTTCCACATCGGCGCTAAAACGGGCCTGATGTGCCCATAAGAATAGTCCCACCCCCTTTTCGGCGGCATAAGCTGCCACCTCGGCCGGATCGAGTCTCCCCTCCCAGCCGTCGTCAAGCAGAAAATATTCCCAGCCGTAATAGGCGGCAAGATCTATATAAGCCTTGGCCTGTTCCATGGTGGGTTTGTTGTCGGCATCCTCCGCCCCCCAGTTCCACGACATTTTTCCCGGTCTGATCCACGACATATCGTCGATCAACGTGGCCGGACACAGGGCCTGTAAGGTCGTTGACCCTACAATATCGTTAAGGTCACCGATTATCACAGTGCGCCATGGCGAGAGAAAGTTATCATCTATTATATTGCCCGCAGCGAAATGCGCGAGTGTGAGCTGGCAGTTTTGTGGCCCTTTTACAAGGCGTGAAGCCGCCATAGTGGCTTCATTGTCGGCTTCGGTCAGAAGCGCGTAACCTGAGGCTGTCTCGAGAAGCATAGGCATTGAATAGCCCTCGCTGTCGTTAAGCTCATCCCATCCGCGGCATTCATAATACCATGAATAATCCTTGCGGTAGGTCATAGCCCAGGTATTTCCCATCGAAGAGAAATTAAATCCGGTTTGTTCGCCTGAAATCTGGCTTCCCCGGCGGTTTGAAAGCGCGTAGCGGAATGCCACAGCGTCATCGTAAACCCTGAAAATTATTGTGAGATTCTTCCCCCCCTGACCTTTGCAGTCAAGAGTCATCCCGTTGAAATGGTTGCGGAAAACCGACTTTTTGCCGTGCGGCAGAGTGAAAGTTTCATCCGCAGAGTCATATGTAGCCTCGACAGAACGCGGAAAGCGGTCTAACGAAGCTGTGCCGAGAGTAATTCCCAGCGGAGAGGATTCAATTATTCTCACCCCGCCTCGGCTCACTTCATACGTAACCGCACCCTGACTGTCTGACTCAACTGTCAAGGCTATATCTCCCGAAGGCGACGCGACCTCGAAACGGTCGGCCGACATGGTGAGACATGATCCGAGAAGCATGCCCGTAAAAACCGAAATTCTTGCTGCTGTTTTCATGGGGGGTGAATTGTTTGATTGGAAGAAGAGACACAGGGGCGGCATTATCCGCCCCTGTGTCGGATATGTGTTTATCGGAAACCTATTATCTTATTTTCATTTCACTGCAACTTTGGCCACATTGCCGCCGGCTTTCACTATATAGAGACCCTGGGGCAGTTTGACTGTGGTAATGCCGGAAACGGCTGTTCCGCGTGCCACGGCTACGCCTGAAACCGTATGGATTTCGTAAGCCGCAACATCGGTAGAACTGATCTCGACAGCGCCTGCGGCGGGAGCTATGGCAACAGCGCTTACCTTTGCGGCCACAGTTGTTTCAGTTCCCGAGAAGAGAGGCTCGGCATACATCTGGAAGCCCGAAAGGTGGGTAGCCTGTTTGGCGCGGTTGGGAAGAACCAGACGGATGCAGTCGCTTTCCATCGGCTCGGCAACATTCATAACGAGTGTGGAGGCAGGAACTGCAAACGACATGTCATTGCGGGCATCTACAACATTCCAGATGTCGTTGTCATAATCGTAAACCTGGAGCGACCATTCGCGGGGTGAGCGCGAACCGTAGTATGAGGGGCTGTAATGTGTCGAGAGCATGTAGGATGCCACCTCAACCGGATCGCTCAGATAGATCTCAACAGTAACCTCGGTAGCATCGCCCATACCGCCGTCGCCGCTTTCGGCGATTGTGTACTGCGACGAGTTCAGACCGTCAAACAGCTTGTCGATACCTTCGTGCCAGTCGCCGGTGTCAAACCCTGCATGGCTTGCCACATAGTCAACAGTGCCGTCGACAGGGAGAAGCCCTTCGGGGTTATGGTTTTCGGCCGATACATACGGATTTCCGAACACATTGAACTCTCCGAGCGCGGCAGGCTCATTGCCGTCGACTGTCAGACGCACATATCTGACCGGAGCAGGATCTGCGTAAGGATTCTCAAGAATAACGGTAGTGATTCGTCCGCTTACCGATTTCGACACAGGAGTGCCGGCATCGCGCCAGTTGTCGCCATCTTCCGACAGCTCCACTTTCCATTCATCAGTATTGTTCTCGGTTGCAAATGAATAGCCCGACACAAGGATATTCCACGGGAATTCCAGAGTAACGGTGGCGTTGTTGCCCGAAGCAGTGGCAACAGTGTGTTCGTTATGGTCGTTGAAAAGGCTGTTATCGAAAGTCGAAGTCCACTCTGCCATATCTGAAAGGGCAGCCTTGTAGGCACATACCTCTATCTCAGGCTCGCTCATTTCAGGATAATTCACCAGGTCGAGGGTGAAATAATCGAGAGGAGCCGAGTCGCCATGTTCGCTCGAATCCTTGCCTGTCTTGGTGTACTGGCCGAAGGTTATGGCGTTCATACCTTTCTTGAGATAAACCAGAGTCTGGCGCTGACCTACGAAATCGCCCTCGTCGTTGCCCCAGCTGTCGGTAGTCTGGGTGAAACCTACATAGCTGCGCACCTGATCGTTAACCTTCACCGAAATCCAGCGCCGGTTCCAGGTGGCGTAACGGATATTGAGTTTGTAGACACCTTCTTCAGGAGCATCAATGTTGTAGACCAGTGTGCCTCCGCTCTGGCCCACACTTGCGCCAGCCTTACCCGAGAATCCCTCGCGGCCACCGCTTACACGGGCATCGCCCGACTGCGCGTCCACATCCTCGCATTCACGGCGAATCTGATCCTGCTCTGTCCAGTCGCGGAGCTTATCCATCTGCACATCCGACTTCACAAGCTCAAAACGGTCTATATTGGGAGTGAATGGCTGGAAGCGGTCTTCCTCGGGGCTGTAGCCATAGATGGCCCTTACCATCAGGAAGTTTTCACCTTCCTCACAATATACAGGGATAGTCTTGCATGCCACACCCGGCAGTTTCACCACCTCTCCGTCTTCATTAGTTTTCTCGCCCGGCACACCGTTCCAGTTTCCTGTAAGCACATCGCAGGCCATTATATTCTCAAGCTGATTGTTGATCTGAAGCGACAGCCAGCGGGTGTTCATGGTCACATACCAGACCGAAAGATCGTAGACACCTGCCTCGGGCACTTCAAACACATACTGCATATAAGCGCCTTTGTGGGCGTTGTCGCTTCCGAGACCGGCGCCTCCCGAAGCTTCCGAGCCTTCGGCGCTCATGTCTGACACAGGTTTGCACTCGAATGTGTCGATGGGGTTTTCAGCCTCGATAACGATAGGCTGCGCATATGCCATGGCCGAGACGCCAAGGGCTGCTGTCATGGCAAGATTTCTAAGGGTAATTTTTGATTTCATCGATAAAATAGATGTGATAATGGTTAATAATCCTGACACAAAAATAGATATTGCGGCATCAGAAAGTGGTACGATTTTCTGCCAAAGAAGGCCGTAAAAGTGTCTGAGGGCCATTTTTACACTTTGTCGCGATTTTCAATCCGGGCAACAGCGTCATGACAGGCGCTGCTGCCCGAATTAAAATGCGATGTGTGTCAGAGCACCTCTACCTTATGGGTATAGTTGCCCGAAGCGCCGGTCAGATCGACCGTGATGCGGAGTGTCTTGCCCCCGTGCAGACCGGTGTTGTTGAAACGGAAACAATAGCTCGACTGCGACTCGCCCGGTTCGGGATAGAGATAGAAATATGTTGCCGGCGACGACCCGTTCTGGAACCCGGCCACAGAGCTTGAGTACCCATAGAATCCGGTAGCCTTGTTCCCTTCGGCATCGGTTTCTGTCAGACGGAATTTATAGCGGTAATCGTTCTTTACAGCATTGAACTCATAGTCGGCGCTCCAAACAGCCGATCCGTCGGCCGCCTGAGTCATCACAGCCACCACATCGTTGGCAGCGCTATACCACAGGCCCACCTCGTCGACCGACGCAATCGAGGCTGTGGCATCGTTGAAGTTGAACCTGATGTGGTGTATCGCACCGGGGCGCACAGCCCTGAAAGTGCCGTCTTCCACAAGTTCTCCGCCGGCTATGCCGAAAAAGCGGCCGGTGAGCGACTCGTTTTCTGTCAGTCGGTATTCACCATCGCCAAGCATGGCGAAAATCTCGAACTCTCCGTCGGCGTTGCGTATTGTGCCCACCGGAGAGATTCCGTCACCTTTCAGGGTCACCCCTGCCGGATTGTAGGCATAGCCATACGGACGGGTGATGTCGATGGTGCGCACGCTGTTGCTCATACGTGTAGCCACACCGTTGGTTGCACGCACAGTCCATTTCAGCTGCCCTGAGGCGCCCTGCTTGATGCCGGCGCGCTCGGCGGCTATATTTATCTGCCTGTTGGTGAGAGTCAGGGTGCTTGCTATACCCATCTGCTCCGGTTCAAGCTCATAGGCCGGTGACGCGAAATTGCCGTCGGCAGAAAAAAGCACCTTGTAGAACACCTGTGTATAGTCGCCTGCGGTCGACGCGCTCCACGACAGGATATACTCGTCGTCGATATTCGACTTGTCGGCTTCGATCACCACCGCCGGAACATCTTCCGACACTATGTCGAATGCTGTGAGAGTGGTTTCATGCTCGTCATGCCATTCAAAGTCGGTGCATGAGCCAAGCCCCATAGCTGCAACCGCGGCTGACACTACGGCCACACTCATTTTTGTTTTTATATTATTGAATTTCATCGCTGTTCAGATTTGTTGCGTTTGTAAATTTTTGAAAGCCTGACACTCATCAGTCGTCCATTGTCGATGAGCTGATCGAGCTCCACTGCGGATTCTGGATAAGATTCTTGTCCTTATACGTATCACTCAGCGGAATAGGCCACAAAGTGGCGTAATCGTTGAACACCCTGGTTTCAAAGACCGTGCGCTGGAAAAACACATCGCGTCCGCGGGCATCATTGGCGTTCATTCCATGTTTGGGCCCGGCGAAATATTTGTGGGCCACAGTCCAGCGGCAGCAGTCGAAATAACGGGCTTCCTCGAAGCACAGCTCCACACGGCGTTCGCGACGGATAGCCTCGCGCATCTCATCCTGGCTGGCTGGCACCCTGAGTGTGCCTTCTCCATATCCCGGAATGCCGGCACGTTTGCGGATAGCGTTGACATACTGCAGAATAACCGGCTTGTTTGTCTCATAATCGGCTTCGTTGAGAGCCTCGGCATAGTTCAGATAGAATTCGCCGAGACGCAGAAGAATTGCGGCATGCTCGATATTGCGCCCTTTGGCCACATCCGATTCCGGATCTACGAATTTCGGCGTGAGATAACCTGTCTGTGAATAGTTGCGGTTTTCTGTGGCGGTGCGGCCGGTGTTTCCTCCGAAATAGAAGTGCACCTGCGAGTCATTGTATTTCGAGATCCATTTCATATTCTCGAAAGCGATCGAGACATAGAAGCGTGGCTCACGGTTGCAATACATCATGTAGGTGTCGCGCTGTGTATAGCCGTCGTCGCCGGCTGCGGTCGAGAATCCTGTTTCCGAATACGATCCGTCTTCGGCATACATCGTGCCGTCGGCCGCTTCGAGAAGAGGATAGCCCGTGCGGGTGAAAAACGCGTCGACTGTTTCCTGGGTCACACCCCAGCCTGACCATCCCGACACGAAACGGGGCGACGAGGCCATCTGCTGTTCCCAGAAGCTTCCCGACGGCTTGGCCCATATGACCTCGCAGTTCCAGTCTTTCATAAAGAGATCTTTGTAAGAGGAATAGGGATCGCCTACGTCATACAGAGCCAGACCGGGATATCTGAACAGCTCCTCGCAAGCTTTGGCCGCGGCCTGCCAACGGGCGGTTACATCGGCATCCGTATAGTCCATCATCTTCGATCCGTCCACATTCAGGAAATTCTTGAACACAGGCAATGTCTGATCCTGATTATACAGCGGGCTTGCGGCATAAAGCAGGGCGCGGGCCTTGATCGCCGCCATGGTGGCGTTGGTCATGCGTCCGTAGTCAAGCGCCGTATCGCGGAAGTCGGCAAGAGCCTTCATGTCGATCACAGCCTGACATTCTTTCACGATATAATCGAAGCATTCGCTGGCCGACGAACGGGGCAGCTGCATGTCTGATGTCGGCGCGTCGGCGCTGATCAGATTGTCGTCGTCGAGAATTATCACAGGGCCATACTGGCGCACAAGGCAGAAATAATACCATGCGCGCAGGCCGCGGGCCTCAGCCTTGCACTTACGTTTCTCGTCAGATGTCAGCTCGATATTCTCATCAACATGATGCAGAAAATATGTAGCCGCGCGGATGCCGTTGTAATAATGGCTCCAAAGGTTGCCGTAATAAAGGGCCTCTTTGTCAGGAGCGAGCATTCCGAGATTTATCTTCGAGATCTCATAGTCGGTATAGGTAACATCTATCTCGTCGCTTACTCCGGCCCAGAGCGTTTCATTGCTCCAGCAGTAAGGCGGACGGATATACGAATAGACATTGGCCAGAAACTCGAGTGTAGAGTTGCGGTGTGCGAACACCTCTTCAAGCGTGTCGGTGTTGTCGGGCTCATTGTCGAAGAAATCCTCACACGAGGCAAACGGCAGAGCGAGCAGCGCACAAAGTGAAAGTTTTATAAATGAAGTTTTCATTGGTGTTTTGCTTAAGATGGATTAGAATGAGAAGTTCACGCCGATGTTGAACGAACGGGTGTTGGGATAGGCCGTGCCGTCGCCGGCTCCAAGCTCTACGTCCCACATCTTGAACTGCGACACAGTGAAGAGATTATAGGCCTGGAGATAGACTCTGAACGAGTTCAGACGCAGTTTTTTGACAAACGAGTCAGGCACATTATATCCGAAATCGAGAGTTTTCAGACGCAGATAAGAGCCGTCGCGAAGCCAGAAGGTCGACATGGCATAGTTTTCGGTGTTCGACGACATGCCATAGTCCAGACGCGGCCATTCGGCGTCATTGCTCGGATTTGCCGGTGTCCAGCGGTTTACGATATTGGCATAGAGATTACCCTTGGCCGAACCGTCGGAGAATGGCTTGAAGCTCGAAGCCGACAGCGATATGTCGCTCTTGCCCACTCCCTGGAAGAAAGCGCCCAGATAGAAGTTCTTGTAGGTGAACGTAGCGCCGAAACCATAGACAATCTGAGGCACTGTCGGATTGCCGATATATTGTTTGTCGTAGGCGTCGATAACCCCGTCGCCGTTAAGGTCACGATATTTGAGGTCGCCGGGCTGCATTGCAACACCTTTGAGCTTGGGCACTTTCGGGTTGGCGATATCCTCGGCAGAATAGAAGCCGTCGCATACATAGCCGAAATAGGTGTTGAGCGATGTGCCGCGCGAGTTGAGCCACTCATACGGACGCTCGGCCGTGTCATCTTCGATAATCTTGTTTTTGTTATACGAGAAGTTGGCGCGGAACATGATGCCGAAATCCTGAATCTGCTTCGAATAGTCCACGGTGATCTCAAATCCTTTGTTTTCTACAACACCGAGGTTACCGTAAGGCATGGTGGTTATACCCACAAACGCCGGCACCGCCGCACGCTGCAGAAAGATGTTGTCGCGGCGCTCCTTGAAGAGGTCGAACTGGAACTGCAGCGAGCTGTTGAACAGATAGAGGTCAAGACCGAGGTTGGTTTTGGTCGAAGTCTCCCATGTGACATCCACAGCCGGACGGCCTACAGACTTGCCGCCGAAACTGTTCTGCCTCTGGTCGCCGAAAGTGTAGCCGTTGCCTCCGCCAACGGTGGCAAGATAAACGAAACGGGCATTGCTTTCGCCACGGGCGGTGTTGTCGAGAGTCGAGTTACCGGCCTTACCCCATGAAGCACGTATCTTCATGAAGCTGAACCAGTCGCTGTCGGGCATGAAATGTTCGTTGGTAGGAACCCATGCCACACCAAACGAGGGGAAGAAACCGAAACGCTTTCCGGGAGCGAAGTTCTCTGCTCCGTTGTAGCCGAAGTTGGCCTCGAAGAAATAGCGGTCGTCAAACGAATAGGTGCCACGTCCGGCCAGACCCATGCTGCGGAACGGTATGGCGTGATAGAGAGTGCCGGCCGTCACATTTGAGTACTCGGTCATGTTATAGAGCAGCATCGCCGAGACACGGTGTTTGTTGGCGAATATGTTGCTGTAGTTCAATGCCGCCTCAAGATAATACTGACGGTGTCCCCACTGCTGTTTGTTATATCCCCAGGTCTCGCTGCCGTTCATCTTGTCGGTGCGCTCCAGAATCAGCTCTCCGGTCTGCGGATCGCGTCCGGTGGCATTCCAGGTTATCGGATTGGTGCCCGGACGCTGTATGTCGTTTCTCATATAGAAGTCGTATGCAATAAGCACGCGGGCTTCCAGACCGGGCACCCAGAAATCGAGTTTCTGTTTCACTGTCAGGTCGGCGCGTGTCTCCGACGTGTTGCGCTTGTTGGTTCCCATGCGGTGGATCATGGCATACGGGTTGGTCACACCGCCTCCGTTTGTCTTGTAAGGCGTGCGGAAATCATCGTATGTCACAGGATAGAGAGTCGGATATGCCTGCATTATCATCTTGAACACGCTTGCAGCCGAATAATAGGGAGTATTGTAGTCTGAAATCTCACCTTTAACACCGAAATCGACCGTTGTGGTCTTGGTCGGCTGCATGGTTATGTTGCTGACGAAGTTTACACGGTTGAACGACATGCTGCCGTCATATTTCTCGGCTTTGTTCTCGCGATAGAGACCGCCTTCATTGTAATAACCCAATGAAAAATAATACTGGGCGAAGTCAGAACCGCCGTTCATGTTTATGTTGGCACGGAAATTGTTGCCGTGATCCTTAAAGATGGTCTTCATCCAGTTCACGTTAGGATAAAGCATCGGATCTGAGCCTGAGGCGGTTGCAGCGATAGCTTCCTGCGAATAGACGGGCACTCCGGTCTTGTTTACCGAGGCCTCGTTGGCCATCTGCATGTAAGTCACGCCGTCGGCCAGATCAGGCACCCGCGTGAAGTTCGTTATACCGTAGTTAAGTTCCACTTTGATTTTCGGCTTACCCTTCATACCCTTCTTGGTCTGTATCAGGATAACGCCGTTAGCGCCTTTCACACCGTAAACGGCAGTGGCAGAGGCATCTTTAAGAATCTGGAACGACTCGATATCCTCGGGGTCGATGTTTGTCCATGAACGTTCCACACCGTCGACAAGCACCAGTGGCGTTGACGATGTGGTGGTCGACACGCCTCGGATCCATATCTGGGTGTTGTCGTCTTTTCCGGCCTCACCGCTTCTCTGCATGCCGATCACACCGGCCACACGTCCGGCGAGAACCGACGACAGTGTTGCCACCGGCTGTTTAAGTTCGGCTGTGAACTTAACTCCCGACTGAGCGCCGATTGTCGAGATCTTGCGGGCTGTGCCGTAACCCACAACCACAACCTCGTCAAGGTTAAGCTCGGTTTCGGTCATTGTCACATCAATGGTGGTGCGCCCGTTTACTTTGATTTCCTGAGTGGCGAAACCCACATAGGAAAAAACAAGAGTACCGTCTGATGGAGCATTGATCACATAGTTGCCGTCGATGTCGGTCGAGGCACCGATTGACGAGCCTTTCGCCATAACAGTGGCGCCGATAACCGGGTCGCCGATGCTGTCGGTCACTACACCCACAACACGAAGCTCCTTCTGTGCCGAAACACTCAGCGCTCCTGTCGTGAGAAAAGCGACAAGCATCAGAAATGCCGGCCGAAACCACGATGTTTTCTGCGTTGTTTTCATGATGATGGTATTAATTAATAGTTATAGATATTTCCAATTCTGCAAGCCTTGTGCTGCTAAACACTTTTTAAGGTCTCTGTGTTCTTTTTCACATTGCAAAATTAACTCCGCATCTGCAAAGAATTGTCCGTTTACACGCCATTAACGTCTGCAAAAAGGCTGAACGGCCGATATTGCACATTTTTTGACACAAATTCGTACTATCATTTCATGCGATATATTTAATTTTGTGCATCGAAAGACTACATCGTACTTTTTTAGCCTTCGTAACCATGAAAAAACTCATCCTACAGTTCATGTGCTTTGCCACAGCTGTTCTTGCCACACACGCCACAGAAGAATTTAACCGCCGCAACTTCAACGTGAGCCATGGCCTTTCAAACATGTCGGTGCTCTCGCTCATGCAGGATAGCGACGGATATGTCTGGGCATCGAGTGTCGACGGGCTCAACCGGCTTATGAACAATTCGATCAAAGTGTGGGGTGCTGGCGACAACGGCATATCAGAGCTCTCGGGAAATCTGATCGAACACATCGACCAGAGTGATGACGGAACTCTGTGGATACACACCAACTATGGCCTTGACAGGTTCACTCCTAAAATAAGCCGGATTGATTATTTCCGTGAATTCAACGGCACATATCTCAACGCTGTCTCCCCGGCCGGCGATGTCATAGTCTACACACCTGAAAACCGCATTTACAGCTACAACCACTCCACCGGACGTTTCGACAGCCTTCAGATAAAGCTCAGGGTGCCTTTCAGTTCGGTAAATTCAATGACATTCAACAAAGAGAACGAACTCTGGATCGTATCTGACACAGAAGCCCTGTATATGCCGGTAGAACGCCACACAGACGGCTCGGTGACACTCTCTGTCGGCGGCACGGTAAGCCTCGGCGACAGCCGTGTGTACTGGAGCGGCAACCCTGACGGCAACCTGCTTTATTATATGACCAGGGCCGACCAGCTGTTCCGGCTCGATACCGACACCCGGTCAACATGCTTCATACATCAGTTCGGGCCCGAACTGGCCGCACGCGGAGAAGTCTCGGCTGTGACCGACTTCGGCAACGACTATATAGTCGGATTTAAAACCGGTGGAGTCGTAAGGCTTCACCGCCGTAAAGCCCGCGAAGGGTTTGAGACTCTGCCTATGGGCATATCAAGCGGAATTTTCGATGTGATGAAAGACCGCAGGCGGGGAGTGGTATGGATCGCCACCGACGGCGAAGGTGTATGGCGCTTCTCATCCGAACCTCACATATTCTATTCCGAAACATTCTCACGCCTTCCGTTCTCAACCGGGAAACCGGTCAGGGCTGTGTTCAAAGACCGCAATGGCGGCCTATGGGCCGGAACCAAAGGCGACGGCATAATAAGGTATCCCGATTACCGTCCGTCAGCGGCCTCACGCGCCAACGCCGTCTCGATCACCAGCTCAAACTCCGCGTTGCTCGACAATTCGGTCTATTGCTT
>CAMWTV010000032.1 GCA_947177215.1 uncultured Muribaculaceae bacterium | reverse complement strand
GCCAAGAATAGCCTGCACATAGGCATCCTTGCTTCCAGCCAGTCCGCACAACGAACCCACATTCGAATTCGGCACCATCGATTTCTGATTGTAGACTCTCAGAATCGCATCATAGTCGTCGGTGGAGGCATAGCGCGAGAATTCTCTGCAGAACTGTTCATACAGACCCCGGGGATTTATCTCCCTGACCAGATTCTGCATATGCTCCTCCAGAGCGTTGATATTGGTGAAACGTCCGTCAACACGATACTCGACCGTGCGCTTCACACGGTGGCGGGTATGAAGCAACGCCTGCTGACGGTAATCATGCTTAAACTGCTTGATAATCGAATTTTTAACCGAGCTGAACACCTTCTCAGGATTCTTGCCGTGAAACGATGCCACAGCCTTGACCACGTCGGGCAGCATCAATATATTCTCTATCTCGGCCACATCGGGCACAAAAATATTCTTCCCTCTCAGATATCCCACCTCCTTCTCATCTCGACGATCACGGTCAACAATCCCGCGGCTTTCAAGATGATGGAACGCCTTAAGGTCATTGAACGCTCTCGTAGCCTCGATCACCTTGTTGCAGCTTCCGAGCGCTTTGACCGAATAATCTTTGAAGATAAGAGGATAGAGTTTCGAATCGATCGAATGTGTCGGATCCCCCTCTATGAACATCACCGGACGGCGCGCCCCGATAAGCGCCATATAGATCTCCTCCGAAAGGCCGGAGTCGGCCGGAAGGAGATCATAATCCCACGTGCCGGCATCTGAATCATACGAACGCACCCATATTATCACATTGTCGGCACGCGAAGCCGCAAAATCAACATCATGGGTAGTGTAGACGAATCGGCAGTCCGGACGCAGCGCCTCAATCGTGTCCCACAACCGCCTCAGAAGCGAATTATGCAGAAACAGTCCTGGATTTTCCACAAACACAGTGCCCCCCTTGGGCGCATAAAGCACCGCACCGAAATAAAACAGCACCGCCTTCTCGCCATGCGAAAGCCTTTTCGGGCTGTAGGTGTCCGTATCTCCCTGACGGCTGAAAAGTAGCGTCCCACCCTCGCGCAACACATGATTGTCAGTGAAAATCTCCTGCCAGCACCTTATCACCACATCAAGCTTCGACTCCTCAAGCTCCACCTCGCGTCCGCTAACATGCGCCATCTTGTACTCAACAAGCTTCACCATCTCCTCGTTAAGCAGAAGCAGCATCAGCCTCTCGAACGACGATGACACATCTGAGTGCAGGAACGTTCCCGAACTCATTGCCCTGGCATAGATGCCGTCGACCGATCCGTCGTCGACCGCAGTCACCGCCACTGCACTGTTGCAGATAGCCTCCAGAGCCGAGATATGGAAACTGTTTTCGCCAAGCGAATGCTGAAGCCAGTCGGTAAAGCGCGTCTTGCCGCTGCCGTTGGCCCCTATTATGGTCAGACTGCCAACATTGTCCGGCAGCCTTATACCTTCACAATCTGATTTCGGAGGTAGCAGAATCATAACAAGTAACTGGTCGAAATTAAAGAAGTCCACCCTTAGCCACACACTTCTCAGTCAAGAAACCTTGATGTCAGGCCGCCGTAGCTGTCAATCCTGCGGTCGCGAAGAAACGGCCACCACCGGCGCACATTCTCCGAGCGCGACATATCTACTTCAACAACCGCACACTCCTCGGCATTATCCGAAGCCTTGAACAGAAACTCCCCCTGAGGCCCCGCTACAAAACTCGAACCCCAGAACTGGATGCCGTTGGTCTGTCCCGAAACATCAGGTTCGTGCCCCACACGGTTCACAGCCACCACCGGCAGACCGTTGGCCACCGCATGCCCGCGCTGCACAGTTATCCACGCCTCTCGCTGACGGGCCTTTTCAGCCTCCTCGTCAGTCGATTCCCATCCTATTGCCGTAGGATAGATCAGAATCTCTGCACCACGGAGCGCCATAAGCCGCGCAGCCTCCGGATACCACTGGTCCCAGCACACAAGCACACCCAGCCGCCCCACCGATGTCTCGATCGGCTCGAATCCGAGGTCGCCTGGCGTGAAATAGAACTTTTCGTAATAGGCCGGATCATCGGGAATGTGCATTTTTCTGTATTTCCCTGCCATGATTCCATCTTTTTCAAACACCACGGCTGTATTGTGATAAAGCCCCGGAGCACGGCGCTCAAACAACGATGAAACAATCACTGTGCCGGTCTCCGATGCCAGACGCGAATAGAATTCTGTTGTTTCAGAAGGAATACCCACAGCCAATCCACACAGATCCACATTCTCTGTCTGGCAGAAATACAGTGTGTCATGCAGTTCGTGATTCACAATCAGCTGCGCGCCATCAGCTGCGTGAACTCTTATTTTCTCCGCAAGCCGCTGTCTGTTTCCGTTTATATCGGCGGTATTATGCTGCTGGATAATACCGATTTTAAGAAGCTTCTTCTCCATAAGATAAATCTTTTTTACATCACACACGCAAAACTCCCTCTCTGAGCTGCATCGTGGCGCAATGAAGAGATCCATGCTGCTTGATCAGCGCCACACAGTCAACCCCCACAATCTCCCGGTCAGGGAAAACCGCCTGAAGCATCATTTCCGCCATCCTGTCATTGTCGGGCTGGCGGTAAGTAGGCATCAGCACAGTGCGCGGTGTTATCAGAAAATTGGCATATGTGGCCGGAAGCCGCTCGCCCGACTCCTCGTCATACACAGCATCCGGCAGAGGCAACCCCACCAGATTATATCGTTCACCGCTTGCCGTTCGCAGATTTTTCAACTCCTCCTCCATAAGCCTGAGTTCCAGCGTATGCGCGTCATCCTCACGATAGCTCTTCACATATAGAATCGTATTTCCCGGCGCGAGTCTTGCCAGTGTGTCAACATGACTGTCGGTATCATCGCCCGCCAGATGCCCGTGGTCAAGAAACAGCACACGCTTCATACCCAGCGAACGGCCGAAGTAATCGGCCAGTTGCTCTTTCGTCACAACACCGTTGCGGTTCAGCGCAAGCAAGCATTCCGAAGTCGTGAGCATGGTTCCCTCTCCGTCGCTTTCCATAGCGCCCCCTTCAAAAACGAAGCCCAGATTCGGTTTGTAATTGCGCGTAAGCAAACCGGCGTTCAGCATCCTCAGATTCACCATATTGTCGAGATTGGCAGCGAATTTCAATCCCCAGCCGTTAAACTGGAAATCGGCCACTCCGTTCTCGCCGTCATCCTCTATCTGGATAGGGCCGTAATCCCGGGTCCACGTATCGTTGGTCGGAGCCTCGAAAACCACAAGCTTTTCCTGAGGCAGATTTTTAAGACGCTCTCTTACATGCTCAGGCTCAGGTGTCACCACAAGAAGCCGCAGACCGCTACGCGTCACAATAGCCTCGGCAAGCGCTTCATAACACGCCTCGACCTCCTGAAGCATTTCGGCCCAGTCTGTGCCGGAATGCGGCCATGCTATCATCACCGCGTCATAAGCCTCCCACTCCGCTGGAACCCTGCGGCGCCTCTTTTCAGAGCCGCTGTTATAACTCGTCATAGTCATTCAGATTATCCCATATCTCGTCACGGTTGCTCAGATACTCCTCGCAGAAATCAATGAAGCCGTTCCGCTCATTGTTCCCGACTTCATGACACCACTCGCGGTATTCCTTGTGAAGCTCGTCGTCCGCTCCGATCATCTTTTTGAACTCGGCCTCGGCAATGTCTACACTGCCGGCCTGTTGAAGCACATTTATAAATATCTCTGTTATGTCGTTCATGGCATTAAATACGGCAAATCATGCCGCGATTTTCAATAATTACGGCACAGATACTTCCGGTCTGTAACCGCAGCCCACTCAGAATAGCGGGAATGTTGAATTGGTCTGAACATATTTGCGGTAGAATTCCGCGTTCGACATACACAGCATCAGAATTCCCTGTATGAGTGTGATAATCTGCCATATGCCGCATGAAATAAACGAAAGGATAATCGTTATTATCCCTGCGGTAGTCTTCCCTAAATAAAAATACTGCACACCGAGACCACCCAGAAAAATAGCCAGAAGCCCTGCCACTCCGCGGCTTTTACCTTCAGGCCCGTAGCTGTCAAAGGCATTGTTGCGGTCATAATCGTAATAAGGCTGCTGGTTCAGGTTATTATTGTAACCCTGTTGCCAGCCGCCGTTCTGACCGTTGGCCCCATATCCATACTGGTTCTGTGCTGTGCCGTCAAACTGGCCATACTGCCCTTGACTCTGGTCGCACGACTGCGACGATCTGTTCTGGGGTTCACCTGTTGCATTCAGGTCATGCTGACAATAGCGGCAATAGGTCGCTTCATCGCGGATAACTTCTCCACAATAGGGGCATTGTTTCATTTCAATATTGTGATTTGATTAAATTCCAGACAAATAATCTCAATAGGGGCAACTGTCCGAAACCGTTGAAATAAGTTGACCGGTTGACCCGGAATAATTGCGAACAGTTACTTATCACAAATTTATAAAATAAAAACAATCCCGCCAACCCCATACATAAAAAAAATCATAAAACCGTCAAGGCCGACAGATTACATCATCTCTTCTGAATCTCAGCCACCTCTGTCAGAGGCAGCAGATGATTGACTATAGCGAATATCGCAAGCCCGGCGGGCGAATGAATCTGAAGTTTATTGCTTATATTACGCCTGTGGGTTGTTACCGTGTGTACCGACAGACACAGTCTGTCAGCTATCTCCTTGTTCGACAATCCCTTGGCTATATTGCAGATTATCTCTTTCTCTCGCTCCGACAGTTCCGACAGCTTATCCTGCTCAGGCAAGTCAGCTTCTGACTGCTGCACGGCCGAAGCCTCCTGCATAAGCTTCTGTACCTCCGCCTCGCGCCTGCGCACCGCCGGCACAAACAGCCTGTCTTCGGCAAGACAGTGCATATGCAGATCCCGCTCACAGGTAATGATGTCATAAAGCGTCGATACCAGCAGGTCATTGCCATTCTCAGGATAATAACACACTATTATGTCTTTCAGCTCTTTAAGCTTAGGGGCTATATGAGTGTGGCGCGAGGCGAACTTGTCGATTGAAAAACCGGAGGCAGCCTCCCCCCTCACAAGCCCGTCTACATAAGGAAACACCGTGCGGTTTTCAAATTCCATATGTTTCTTTACCTCCACGACATACTCGTCATAAAACCTGAGAATCAGAAAACCCAGACCGTCGGTTGCAGAGCAATCTATGGCGCCGATAAGCTTCCGCCTTATCATCGGCAGAATAAAATCAAGAAAATAAGCGTGTGCATTTTTGAGATAAGCCGTCATCGAGGCCAGATCTATGCCATCGCCGCTCCAGTGACGGCCGGTAGTAAAATTGGCCACCGCAAGAAACGTCACACTGTCGATCCCGCACTCTCCGCAAACCTCGGCAACTGTCTTGTCGCCGAAGCCGAGCGATATGCCGAAACGGGTCAGCAACATAAGCAACGACGGCTCGGCTGAAATCAGACTGCGCATGGCATCAGTCCCGACAAACTCTTTCATCTCGGTCATATCTTGATATGGGTTATCGGTCGTCATCCTCACGCTTATCCTTGTCGGCAGACGTCGGAATCGGAGGCATCGAAGCCGGAGGTGTGGCCGGAACGGCCGGAACGGTGGCCACTTCCGTAGCCTCTACCTCTTCAACGCCACCATCCGCTGAACCACCCTTCTTTTCTGTTTCCAGACTCTTCTCTGCAGCCTGCTGGGCCGCAAGAATCTCATCCGTGCGCGAAACCCATTTGCGTTTTCCGAAAATCTGTTCAACATCCTCCGTGAAGATAACCTCGCGGTTGTAGAGCACCTCGGCAAGCTTGTTATGCTCCGAAGCATATTGGGTCAGAATATCCTTCGCGCGCTGATACTGCTCGTTGATTATGCGCGAAACCTCCTCATCGATCATTCTCGCACGGTCTTCGCTGTATGGCTTTGAGAAGCCGTAAGCCTGACCCGTCGAATCATAATATGACAGATTCGGCAACTTGTCGCTCATGCCGTAATAGGTTACCATGGCATATGCCTGCTTCGTCACGCGCTCCAGGTCGTTGGCTGCTCCGGTCGAAATGCGACCGAGGAAAAGTTCTTCGGCAGCACGGCCTCCAAGCGTGGCACACATCTCGTCAAGAAGAGCCTGAGTGGGAGTTATCTGACGCTCCTCCGGAAGATACCACGCCGCTCCGAGAGCCTTTCCGCGCGGCACTATCGTCACCTTGATCAGCGGATTGGCATAACGCAGATTCCACGACACCGTTGCATGCCCAGCCTCATGGCAGGCTATCGACTTCTTCTCTTCTGTCGTGGTTATCTTCGAGCGCTTCTCCAGACCGCCTATTATGCGGTCAACAGCATCTATAAAGTCCTGACGCTGCACAACGTCCTTGTTATGACGGGCTGCGATCAGAGCCGCCTCATTGCAGACATTGGCAATGTCCGCACCCGAGAAACCGGGAGTCTGACGGGCAAGCAGATCAATGTCCACACTCTCGTCTATCTTGATATTTTTCAGGTGCACTTTGAAAATAGCCACTCGGTCGTTGAGTTCCGGCAGCTCCACATAGATCTGGCGGTCGAAACGTCCTGCGCGGAGCAACGCCTTGTCAAGTATGTCGGCACGGTTGGTGGCGGCAAGAATAATCACACCGCTGTTGGTGCCGAATCCGTCCATCTCTGTCAGAAGCTGGTTGAGCGTATTCTCCCGCTCGTCATTCGCACCCATGTTCGGATTCTTGCCACGGGCACGCCCGACGGCGTCGATCTCGTCGATGAACACTATACAGGGGGCTTTCTCTTTTGCCTTCTCAAACAGGTCACGCACCCTCGAGGCACCGACGCCTACAAACATCTCCACAAAATCAGAACCAGACATCGAGAAGAACGGCACATTAGCCTCACCCGCCACAGCCTTGGCCAGCAACGTTTTGCCGGTTCCCGGAGGGCCCACAAGCAATGCGCCCTTCGGAATTTTGCCGCCAAGATTGGTGTAGCGCTGCGGATTCTTCAGAAACTCCACAATCTCTTCTATCTCGGTTTTCGCCTCCGACAGACCGGCCACATCCTGGAATGTGACCTTCATGGCATTGTCTTTGTCAAACACCTGCGCCTTCGATTTGCCCACACTGAACACCCCGCCGGCACCGCCGTCACGGTTCGTCATCCTTTTCATGATAATGAACCAGAAGGCAATCAGAAGGATAATCGGGCCGAACGTCCACAGAAACGACGTGAAATCGCTCCCCTCGTCATAATCCACCGGGCCCATATAAATTCCCTGCTGCTTCCAGTAGTCGATTTTACGGGCAAATTCATCGGTAGAAGGAAGCACGGTGGTTATATTGGCACGGGCACCCTCCTTATACTGGCTTTTGGGAAACACCGCCTGTGCCAGAGAATCCGACAGCTGTGCCTCGGCGTTACCCTTCCGCTTGTCTACGATTATACGTGTTATGCCGTGGCTGCGGGCATTGATCGAATCGGTTATGTATTTCTCGAACTCGGAATACGGCACTTTCTTCGAAATTGAATTGTCGTCGAGATAGAACATCCCGAACAGAACAAGTATAATGAACGCATACATCCAGTACATGCTGAACTTGATCTGTGGACGCTTGTTTTTTCCTGTGGGCTTCAGATCAGCCATAGTTTATTTTTGTAAGAAAATGTAATGAAGCAATTCTGAATTAGTCTCGTCGTGGTGCCCCGCTGAACTCTGTCAGTCAAGGTCTGGCACCTCGGTTATCACAGCGTCGCTCCACAGCTCCTCAAGATTGTAAAGCGACCGGAAATCAGGCACAAAAACATGAATCATAGCCGACCCGTAGTCGATCACAATCCAGTTGGCATTGCGATAACCGTCATAGTTATACGGTTTTATGCCATGTTTGTCAAGAAGCGACTCACGGATATTATCGGCAATGGCCGCCACCTGCTGGGGTGTGCGCCCTTCGCATATGATAAATTCCCGTGTCGGAGCTGTCTCCACTTCCGAAAGATCCACCACCGAGATCGCACGGCCTTTCTTGTCCTGAATGGCATCTATGATGAATGTTCTGAATTCCTTGTCTGTAAGTTCCGCTGTTTTCGCGCTGTTATTGGTTGCTTGGCTTTCTGTCATTAGTTTCACTGTTATTGATTTGCGGCAACGGCCAAAACCGTTCCGCGCACACGTTTTCAATGTGCAAAGTTAAACAAAAAAATGCAATAAGGCCATCGGTGTCAACAGCCCTATGTTTTCTATTAAACAAAAATCTTGCCAAAAAGTAGGAACAGAAGCAAAGAAATGTGAAATATCCTTCATTTTAAGGCTTGTTCACTCAAACCTCAGCGGTTTCACGGGCGATAAACGGCTCACGATTCCCGTAGGAACGAGCATCACGGCAAACGAGACCACAAGCACCCCGGCATTGAGCAGAATCCAGTCTGCCGCCGTAACCGAAACCGGCACATAGCTCAGGTAATATGCTTCCGGATCAAGCGGCAGCACCCGGAAGGTAGACTGACACCATATCACTGCCATACTGACAGCATTTCCGATCAAAAGTCCGGTCACGGTCACCCTTAAGCCAAGTCTGATGAAAATATTCCGGATCAAACCGTTTCCCGCGCCTAACGATTTAAGAATGCCGACCATTCTCACTCGTTGCAGAATCAGTATTATCACACATGAAATCAACGTGAAAGCGCTCACACACCCCATCAGAAGCAGAATAACCACCACATTGGTGTCAAGCAGTTCAAGCCAGTTGAAATAGACCGCGCCCGATGAAAACACAGTGCTGACAGCCAGGCTCTGCGACAGCCGGTCTTGAGCGAAACTGCGGTTGAGCAGCGATTGCAGCCGCTCGGCAACCGGATAAATCATCTGTTCTTCCAGACCGTTTATCTCAAGGCGGTGACCCTCGTTCTCGCCAAGTCGGTCAAGTTTCCTCAATGCCTCGGCCGAAGCAAACACAATCATGTCGTCATACTCCCCGAAATTGCTGCGATACAGCCCTTTCACCTCAAAACGGCGTGGTCTTACATCGCCTCCGGTAATGAAATAGGCGTCTACTTTGTCGCCCGTCTTAAGCCCAAGCCTCGAGGCTGTCGACTCTGAAACGGTTATTGCGCGCTGATCAGAACCGTCAGGCAACTCCCCCTCCGTAAGAACCGATCGTTCGAATTCCCATCCATGTCCCTCTCCATATCCACGGAACACCACCCCCGCGAAATCATCGGCTGTCTTGATTATCCCCGGTTGAGAAAACGACAGCGCCGCCTCAGCCTTCGACAGCGCCGCGCCATCCTGGTCAGCCAACGCCTGCTCTACCGCCTCAGCGAGCGCATCATCCATGCTCACCACACCGTTGCCGTCGCCATAATAGCTTGCCAGAGACATAACGCTTATCTGCGCGTCAAAACCCATTATCTTGCGTTTGATCTCTTCTTTGAATCCTTTGACCACCGCGATCGAAAGCATCATGACAATAAACGACACACTGATTCCACCCACGGCCACACAGATGGCAGGCGGCCATTTACGCCCGCCATCTCCACGCAGCGACAATCTGTTGCTTATAAATCCTGTCAATGACATATATTGCTCTCAATCAGCCGGTATCACAAACCGCATGAACATCATCACGCCGACTTCCGGCACTATTTTCCCGACAAAGCTACAAAATATCAGGCTAACCGCAAAGAACCATACCCCCCATTTGAATTGTTATAAGTTTGTCAAAAAGCTTTTCACGCTTCAACTGATTTGAATTTGTTCATCACCCCGACTGCATACAATACTTCCTTACAAATCTATGCAGCCGCTTAAAATGAGGGATTATATGAAAAGACATATCAAAACCGGCTCCTGCCTGCTATCGTTTATCGCGGCTGCCATGCTCGGAACTCCCGGTTCTGGCGCCTCCAACACGTGCCTGCCCGACACTCTTTCCTCTCCCGATTCCATTGCAGTACCACTCGACACCATCGCCGCCGCTGATACAGTAGTTACTGTCGTCGACGAGCTTGTCATAAAAAGCCTGCCGGTAGCCAGTGTCGCCCCGCACACCGACGCCCAGACAATGATGGAGTTCGAAAGCTTCACACCGCCCGAAGCGCCGAAATTCGATGCCGACATGCCGTTGAGCGCCCGCGACACCATAACCGTCATATCCGGATATCCGCACACAATTTATGGCCGCAAAGCCTCATGGACTTACTCCGACCCCTGGTGGCACGGGCTGTGGATAAATACTGCCGTATATGCCGGAGCTTTCGTTGGCACATTGTTCGTTCTCGAGTTGCTACCTGAAGACGCCACTGCCTGGAACCGTGCCGACATCCGCAACGTTCCGTTTTACAAACGCTGGTTCCGAAACATATTCAAACGGGGCCCCGAGTGGGATCACGACCTCTTCATTTTCAACTACGTGCTTCACCCCTATGCCGGAGCGGCCTATTTCATGAGCGCCCGTTCATGCGGTTTCAATTTCTGGCAGTCAATGCTTTACAGCGCGTTCATCTCAAACATAGGCTGGGAATTCGGTATCGAAGCCTGCATGGAGCGCCCTTCATATCAGGATCTTGTGATCACTCCTGTAATAGGCAGCCTTATCGGAGAAGGCTTTTACAGGCTCAAACGGCTCATCGTCGACAACAACTACTATCTGCTCGGCTCCCCGCTGTTGGGCCATATCGCCGCCATGTTTCTTGATCCGGTCAACGAACTCATCGGGCTGTTAAGTCCGGCCCATTCATGCCGTAGCATAGGCCCGGGATGCATCCAGTCGCAGCCTCTGCTCATCCCCTCTCCCGCTCCGGGTCATTCATCGGCCTTCGGCATCAGTTTCTCAGCCACATTCTGATCCACGCTGACATCCCGTCCGGCCAGAGCCGTCAGTCTTGGGGCATCCAGCAGATACTTGCGCGCCATATCCATCGCCGATTGCGCGTCAAACCGCGAAAGTTCGTCAAGCTGATGCGAATAATAATCCTCGCCCAGATTCATGGCATCGATCTGCCTGTGATAATCCATTATCGTGAACGGAGAGTCAAGAAGCGATGTCAGGCCGCTCATTATCGTATGTCTGACCACAGCAAGCTCCTCGCCGTCCATAGGCTCGTTTGCCAGTCGTCCTATCTCGTTCTCGATCTCAGCCAAAACATTGCCGGTGTGCCTGTTGTCGGTCTGACATGCAATCTTTATCGACCCCCCTTCAGGGGCAGCCCCCAGCGAGGCCGTGATGCCGTAAGTATAGCCCTTGTCCTCGCGTATATTGCTCATCAGGCGGCTGCCGAAATATCCGCCGAGAGCAAACACCGTGAATCTCAGCTGCTCATAATCCGGATCTTTGCGGTCAATCGCAGGTATTATCACATTGACAGCAGTCTGCATCGAGGTCTCGTCTTCCTCCATACACATCAAGCTTGCGAGGTGATCCGGACACTTCACCACCGATTTCACAATGGCATCGCTTTCAGTTCCGAAAACCAGTGAGCCGAAAACCCGCTCCACCACCGATTCAAGCTCAGGCGTAATTTTGCCGGCAAGATAAACCATCGGCACATTCCCTTTCAAAAGGCGCCGGTGAAGCGATGTCACATCTTCACGGCTCACCTCCGCCATCCTTCCGGCCGATAGCGAGCGCGACATCGGATTCCCATCCCCATACAACATCTTTTTCCCCATCACGGTGGCTTTCGTAACCACCTTGCGCATATCCGTCTCCAACCGTGCGGCAAGCCTGGCACGCATTCTCACCAGCTCGCTTTCCGGATGAACGGCCTCCGAAATCATCTCGCCAGCCATAGGTATGACATCTTCGGCGGTATGGTTCAACGAATGGAGCGTCAGAGTGGTTGCATGCGCCGAACTGTCCATTCTCATCCATGCTCCGTTATATTCGAGCAACTCCGTTATCTCCGCTCCCGTTCGGTTCGCAGTCCCCTCGGTTATGGTCTGACACAACAACGCAAGCGCTTCAGGCTGCTCCACATCGGCATCACCGGCGTTCCAGACCACACTCATACGGTTAACCGGCTGCTCTCCATGGTTCAGCACCACAAGTTCCACACCGTTAGGCAGCCGTCTGCGTGCCGCCTTTGGCAACGGACGTCCTGTAAGTTCCTTGATCTCAGGCGCTACTCTCCTGTCAGGACTCTCACTATTCATATATCGTTTCGGTTTTTACAGTTTGATTGCAGCAGTTCAAGCGCCGCCTCCAGATCAGCCGGAGTGTCAATTCCAACGGTCTCGCACTCCGAAATCCCCACCCTTATAACATAGCCGTTTTCAAGCCATCTGAGCTGTTCGAGCGATTCAGCCAGTTCAAGGGGCGACTGTGGCAGGCAGGTTATCTCGCGCAGTGTCTCAGACCTGTAGGCATACATCCCTATATGGGTGTGATATTCATATGCGCCGGGCCACTCGCTCCGTTCCTTACCCCTGACATATGGAATCACCGAACGGCTGAACAGCATCGCCCTCATATCCTTGTCAAACACCACTTTCGGTGAATTGGGATTCTCAAGTGCCTCATACCCTTTCGAAGCATCGAAAGGTCGCACAAGTGTTGCTATCTGGGTGTCCGGAAGGTCGAAGCACTTTTTTATCTGTTTCAGCTGCAACGGGTCGATAAA
Organism: uncultured Muribaculaceae bacterium; assembly: GCA_947177215.1. Lineage (GTDB taxonomy): Bacteria > Bacteroidota > Bacteroidia > Bacteroidales > Muribaculaceae > UBA7173. Next base: position 1,900 of record CAMWTV010000032.1, on the reverse strand, counting down.
CGGCTCGTCACCCTGGATGTTAATAACCACATCCGCCTGCGAACCGATGTTGTCATATGCCTCTCTGCACCGGTCGGTTCCGCTCCGGTGCGTTTCCGAAGTCATTACCACTTTCCCGCCGAAGCTTTTAACAGCCTCAGCAATCCGGTCATCGTCAGTAGCCACCCACACATCGTCAAGCTCTTTCGACACCTGCCGGTAAACACGCTCTATCATAGTCATTCCGCCGAGCATCGCCAGAGGTTTCCCCGGAAAACGGGTGGACGCATAACGGGCCGGTATAATTCCGATAAACGAAAGTTTCTCCATATCCGTTCCTGTCATTAGATCCTGTTTCTGTATGCCTCTTCCCTGCCCCGGTCAAGAGCGTCGAGCACTTCTCGCGTGGCCACAGCCGGCGAACCGGCCTCTGCGATAGCTGTCGACATAGCCACACCGGCACATCCGGCCGCCAGAAGCCCTGCCAGCTCATCAGTGCCGAACTCTCCCTCAGCCACCAGATGAAACTCGATTCCGGCCTCAGTCATCTGCCGTTTCATTGCGGCATAGAACTCAGCCGCAGGGCCTTCGGCCGGAACCGACACATAGTCAACATCCAGCCCTTTAAGCGCCTCTATATCACCATAGCTGCGGCAACGTGTGCCAACCACCGCATGTGCCCCTAACCTCTCGCGGGCAGCCGCAACCGACTCTCGCGAGCAGTCGGTCAGGAAAACGCCGTGAACCTTTAGATCCTCCACAAGTGCCACATCATTTTCAAGCACAAGAAACACCTCGTTCTCAGTACATAAATCAATTATTCCTTCGGCCTCCTTACGCATGCAGGTCTCGCTGCTGTCTGCGCTCTCCGATGAAATCTGAATCCAGCGGCAACCGCCTTCTATAACCATCCTGGCCTGTTCCGCCACTGAATAGCGCACTGGCGACACTGTAATGAATTGCAACATGATCGTTTCTGTTTTTTAGTTCATACACAACCCTCCTGTCTCAATCGTCCGTTTCAATTCCCTTCTTGTGGGTTGCTCCTACAAAGGTAACAATTCATCTCCAATATTCGTCCATAAATTCATACATAGAATCGGTTTTCAGCACTACATTTTGTCATGAACATAACACACATTCCCTTTATCTTTATATAAAAGCACACGAACTTTCCACTCAAACATTTGTTTAAATGATATAAAAGTGCTAATTTTGCACCATGTTTCAACAAGGGCCGACATTCCGCGGCTCTATTCCCACAAAAACAAAAACTGTAATTCTCTCTTTCTTTCGGCAAGAAACAGGCATATGTCATTATGCGGCAGAAAGCAGTTTTTATCCACAATTATCATCCGGTTTCAGTGATACAGGCAGTAACCAACAATGACTTTGCCTGGATGCCTATGGCAAAGCCGTCACACCCGAATTCACCTATTTAGCCCCTGTAAAAGCTCGCCTCATTGACAAGAGCATTTGCAACAGTCAGCAGAGTATAGCGCTCTGCATTACAATGACGTTTACAACGAATTAAATCAGAAAAAACATATCTGGCCCGTCAATCAGTTATTAGCCGGAAGCCAGTAAAGAAGATTCCAATACCAACATATGTATAACATCTCTGACTTACAGTCAATGACCGACGACGGCCTTAAAAACGTGGCCGAAGAGATGGGTCTCAAGAAGGTCAATCCCGCAAAGCGTGAAGAACTGATCTACCGCATCCTCGACCAGCAGGCCATCGCTCTTTCAGCAAACGCCCCCGAGGAGGCGCCACGCCGTCGCGGACGCAAACCCAAAAACCAGAACAACCAGCAGCCTGAAGCCAAACCGGCACAGGAAAAAGTTAAAAAAGACGACGCCTCCGAAAAGGCACCGGCAACCGAAGCCGCGGCACCCAAAAAACGTGGACGGAAACCGG
>CAMWTV010000031.1 GCA_947177215.1 uncultured Muribaculaceae bacterium | reverse complement strand
GTCATCGCCACCCCTGACCGTTGTCATTCAGGCTGCAAAGGTTACAAATCGCGTGCGGTGCTGAAATGCGTAAAATAAGAGAGACGAAATATTGTTTGTCTGCAATCGATTATTTGTTAAATAAATACTATCTTTGCAATTAGGCGACTCAAAAGTTGTCTGATAACAGCGCTATTTAAAACAAGGCATCATCATGACCGGTATACAGGATTCTACGACCAACCACCTCGGATCGCTCATAAGAGGAGGCGGAAAATTTATCATTCCCAAATTTCAGCGAGACTACTCATGGGATGTTGAGCAGTGGGATGATCTCTGGCAGGACATCGAGAATATGATGGCTGAGGAGACCGATCACTATATGGGCTATCTGGTTCTCCAGTCAAAGGAGAGGAACGAATCTCTTATTATCGACGGTCAGCAACGTTTCACCACGATAACCATCATTATTCTGGCTGCAATCAAGGCGATTCAGAAACTCATTGACAAGGGAATTGAGGTAGACGATAATCGCAAACGTATCGAGACCCTGAAGGCCACATATATCGGTAACATGGATCCGGTTTCGCTTGAATACGATAACATTCTGGTGCTTAACCGTAACAACAATGCCTATTACAAAGATTACATTGTAAAGCTTGAAGATCTCAGACTCCGCAACATTTCATACACAGAGAAACTCATGAAGAAATGTTTCGAGTGGTATGAAAAGAAACTTGACGGGAAATACTCGTCAGGCAAAGACTACGCTCATTTCATAACCTATATAGTCGATAATCTTTACTTTACCATTATCCGTGTAAGCGATGAAATGAATGCTTTCCGGGTCTTTGAAACTCTCAATGCCCGTGGTGTGCAGCTGTCATCATCCGATCTGGTTAAAAACTACCTTTTTTCGCTTGTAGATAATACCTCGCTGCATTCGGGGCGTCTTGACACACTTGAAGAAAAATGGGCGTCGCTGACAAAAAATATCAAAGCAGAGAAATTGCCTGATTTTATACGTTATTATTGGAATTCCAAGAATAAGACAGTGCGCACCTCCGAGCTGTTTAAAACAATACGGTCAGCTGTAAAGACCGATCGGCAGGTGTTTGAATTGCTCGGTGAAATGCTCTCATACAGCGATGTATATATGGCTTTGATGGATCCTACTGATGATTTGTGGCAAAATCAGAAAGAGGCCAGGGAAGGGCTTGAGCTGCTGAAGATATTTAATCTTAAACAGCCGCTATCATTGCTCATGGCTGCCTACATGAATCTCTCGGAGGTGACATTTCTACAGGTTCTCAAAGATGCGATAATCGTAAGCTTCCGTTATAGCGTAATATGCGGCAAGAATCCTAATGAAGTCGAAAGGGTATATAATGATATCGCCCGCAACATTAGCGAAAAGAAAACTTACAGCCGTGAGCTTCTTAGAAAAATCTATGTTGAGGATAATGAATTCATTCAAGCTTTTAATGTGAAGTCATTCTCAGACAGCTCCCGTAACAACAAAGTTGTAAAATTCATCCTTAACAAGATCGAACGGTTTAAAGGCGGTTTGCGCGACAGCGAGATTTATAGCGAGACCGATACAATTGAACATATATATCCTCAGAGCCCGGGAAAAGACTGGACTGACGACGATCTTGATTCATTGACCTATCGGCTTGGAAACCTGTGTCTTCTTGAGAAAAAACTGAATCAGGAAATCGAGAATAATCCATATTCTGTTAAAAAGGGAATATTTCTGAAATCATCGTTTGAAACTACTAAATCCATTCCGGAATCCTACCCCGATTGGAATAGAGCTGCAATCATAAACCGTCAGTCATCAATGGGAAAAGCCGCCAGATCAATCTGGAAAATAGACTTCTGAAATCAGAGTCGGCTTCCGGTATATGCTTTATCAGAGGTTCGAAAAGATGATTGAAAATTCTGGGGATGAGAATCGCGGCAGGTCAACGCCATTGCGGCGCTTGCGATATAACGGGTGGAGAGTGATGTGAAATCTGGTGCGAACCGCGTGCGAAGTTAAATTTAAGGGTTTTTGGATAAAAAGTGTGTGTGGGTTGTTATAATTATGTGTAATTTCGCCAATTGAAAGTTCAACTGTGACATTATGAGAAAACTACCCGCCATAATTTTTGCCGCTATGTCGGCTTTTGCCCTGATAGCTCTGGCTGCCACACGCAGTCCGAAAGGGGAGATCTCGCGTAATCTTGACATATTCACGTCGATTTACAAGAATCTGCAGACCAACTATGTCGACACTATCGACGCCGAGAAATCCATGACAACCGCCATCAACGCGATGCTCAACGATATAGATCCCTACACCGAATATATCCCCGAGAAAGACCAGAGCGATTTCATGACCATCTCGACAGGTGAATATGGCGGCATCGGCTCTTACATAGGCGAGCGCGACGGCAAAGTCTATGTCACAGAGCCCCGCAAGGGCTCGCCGGCCCAGAAAGCCGGCCTGCGTCCGGGCGACGTGTTCTATGTAATCGACGGCGACACAGTGACATCGCTTCACAGCTCCGACGTCAGCAAACGTCTCAAAGGGCAGGCCGGAACCAAGGTGAATGTAACCGTAAAACGTCCTCATGTGGCCGACTCCATTCTGAGTTTCGAGCTTACGCGCGAGAAGATCGAGATCGACCCAGTGCCGTATTACGGCGTGCAGCGTGGTGACATCGGCTACATTCAGATCACAACCTTCAATGAGAAAACCTTTGAGAAAACCCGCGACGCCCTGCTTGAGCTGAAAAAGAATCCTGCGGTCAAGTCGATTGTTCTCGACCTTCGCGGCAATGGAGGCGGCCTTCTTGAAAGCGCCGTTCAGGTTGTCGGCCTGTTCGTGCCCAAAGGCACCGAAGTGGTGCGTTATCGCGGGCGCGACATCCTCAACGAAAAGATCTTCAAAACAACCCACAAGCCCGTTGATCCCGATATACCGCTGGCAGTCTTGGTAAACGGCAATTCCGCTTCGGCGGCAGAAATTGTTACCGGTGCTCTCCAGGATCTCGACCGTGCGGTCATCGTCGGAGAGCGTTCATTCGGCAAGGGGCTGGTGCAGTCTACCCGTCAGCTCCCATATAACGGCCTGTTGAAACTGACAATAGCCAAATATTACATCCCTTCCGGCCGTCTGATACAGGCCATCGACTACAGCCACCGCAACCCTGACGGATCGGTGGCACGCATCCCCGACAGCCTTACAACCGTATGGCACACCCGCGCAGGCCGCGAAGTGCGCGACGGAGGTGGCATTACCCCCGACATCAAGGTGGAATATCCCGAAGGCAACCGCCTGGTCTATAATATTGTGCGCGACAACTGGAGCTTCGACTTCGCCAACCGTTACGCGGCCTCGCACGATTCTATCCCCTCGCCAGAGGAATTCGAGATCACCGATACGATCTTCAACGAGTTCAAGGCATTTATCGATCCGGCCAGATTCAACTACGACCGCACATGCGAGCTGATTCTCGAGCAGCTTGAAAAGGCCACAAAAACCGAAGGCTATCTGAACGACCAGGTTCAGGCACAGCTCGATTCGCTGAAAGTTACGCTGAAACACGATCTGAACCACGATCTTGACCTCAACCGCAAGACCATAAGCGAATATCTCGCTTCAGAGATTCTGCAGCGATATTACTTCGACCGGGGAGCCATAATCGAAGCCCTCAAACACGACGCCGAGCTTGATTCCGCCGCCGCGGTGCTCGATTCCCCCGACCGTTACAAAACTATTCTGACCGGGAAAAACTGACCGACAGGAAAGAACTATAGCTGCGAGAATGCCGATGATCCGGAGCATGAGCCGGATCTCCGGCATTCTTTCCCGTCTGGCCCAACGTCAGCCTGAAACCACCCTGTGTCACCATCTGTTTCTGAAAAAAATGACAATTTCGCAACTCGAACCACTGTTTATTACACCCTCTCGCCGTGAAGCCCTGCGTAAAGCCGTCAGTGAGGCAGCGTCATCGCCTGTCGAACTCCGTGGCCTCGCCGGCTCATCGGCAGCTATGGTTTTCGCATCGCTCGATTCGCTGAAAAGTCCGCTGATGGTCATAGGCGACAATCTCGACGATGCCGGCTACCTTTATCACGACCTTTCAAAGCTGCTCGGCCCCGACGCTGTGATGATGTTCCCCTCGGGCTACAAGCGCGATATCAAATACGGCCGCATCGACCCTCCCTCGCAGATAATGCGCATCGAGACTCTCAGCCACTGGAACAGCGATCCATCGCTAAGGGTTGTGGTTACCTATCCCGAAGCCCTGGCCGAGAGGGTGGCTTCGCGCGAGACTCTTGCCGAGCACACCCTGCATTTTAGTGTAGGCGAAGAGATCGATCTGGAGAAAACCACGGTCTGGCTGCGCGACAACGGTTTCAAAGAGGAAGATTATGTATATGAACCCGGACATTTCGCCGTGCGAGGCTCCATCCTCGATGTTTTCGGCTATTCGGGCGAGCTCCCTTACCGCATCGACCTTTTCGGCGATGAGATCGAGTCGATACGCACCTTCAGCATCGAGACCCAGCTGTCAGAGCGAAAACTCGACTCGGTTGCCGTGTCGGCCAATGTCTCGGCCGACGACAACGGCCGCGGCCAGTCGGTGTTGCGTTTCGTGTCGCCACACACTCTTATCGCCGTTCGTGACCAGTCGTTTACCCTGGAGCGCATCCGCGCCGTAGCCTCCGAAACCTTCAGCTCCTCGGCAATGATCGCCGACGAAGGCGACTCCTCTGCCATGCAGAATCTCATCGACCCCGATGAGTTCGAACGCAACTTCCTCACCTTCCCCCGGCTGAATTTCTCCGCCGCCTCTGGCGGCGCACCCCTTCCCGGTCACAGTGTCATCGACTTCGGCTGCTCCCCGCAGGGGCTCTATCATAAGAATTTCGATCTTATCGCCGGCTCGTTCCGGCAGTTCCTGGCCGACGGCTACAGCATCTCCATTCTCTCCGACAGCGAGAAACAGATCGACCGTCTGAAAGCCATCTTCGCCGAGCGTGGCGACGACATCCCCTTCACACCTGTCCTCTCAACCCTCCATGAAGGCTTTGTCGATCACCAGACACGTCAGTGCATATTCACCGACCACCAGATTTTCGACCGTTTCCACAAATACACCCTCAAAGGCGAACGGGCACGCAGCGGCAAGCTTGCCCTTTCGCTGAAGGAACTCAACGACATCGAGACGGGCGATTACATAGTGCATGTCGATCATGGGGTAGGGCGTTTCGGCGGCCTGTTGCGCACTCAGGTCAACGGGTCGACACAAGAGATGATCAAGCTCATCTACAAAAACAACGACTGCATCTTCGTAAGCATCCATGCCCTTCACAAACTCGCCAAATATCGGGGCAAAGAGGGGGTGGAGCCAACCATAAACAAACTCGGTTCCGGCGCATGGAACCGGATGAAAGAGAAAACCAAGTCGAAGCTCAAGGACATTGCCCGCGACCTCATCAGGCTATATGCAGCCCGTAAGGATGAGAAAGGTTTCAGCTTCTCGCCCGACTCCTATCTTCAGCACGAACTCGAGGCTTCGTTCATTTATGAGGACACGCCCGACCAGATTACGGCCACTGCCGCTGTGAAAAAGGATATGGAGAGTCCGCGCCCTATGGACAGGCTGATATGCGGCGATGTCGGATTCGGAAAAACCGAAGTCGCCATCCGCGCGGCCTTCAAGGCCGCTGCCGACGGCAAACAGGTTGCAGTCCTCGTGCCCACAACAGTGCTTGCCTATCAGCATTTCAACACCTTCAAGAGCCGTCTGGCCGAATTTCCCGTGCGGGTCGACTATCTGTCGCGTGCCCGCACAGCCAAACAGACCAAAGAGATTCTGCGCGATCTCGCCGACGGAAAAATCGACATTCTCATCGGCACCCACCGCATCGTGGGCAAGGATGTGAAATTCAAGGATCTCGGACTGCTGGTAATCGACGAGGAACAGAAATTCGGCGTGGCCGTGAAAGAGAAACTCAAACAGCTCAAGGTCAGTGTCGACACCATAACCATGAGCGCCACCCCGATTCCGCGCACTCTCCAGTTCTCGCTCATGGGAGCCCGCGACCTCTCGGCCATAACCACCCCTCCGGCCAACCGTTATCCCATTCTGACCTCGGTCAACACCCTCACCGACGAGATTCTCGAGGAGGCCGTAAACTTCGAGCTGTCGCGTAACGGGCAGGTGTTTGTGATCAATAACCGCATCGAAGGGCTTTACCAGCTCGAACAGATGGTAAAAAGGGTCATCCCCGATGCCCGCACCCTTGTGGCTCACGGCCAGATGCCCCCCGAACAGCTCGAAAAGGCGATAATCGACTTCGCCAACCACGACTACGATGTGCTGCTTGCCACCACCATCGTAGAAAGCGGCATCGACATGCCCAATGTCAACACCATCATTGTCAACAACGCCCAGAACTTTGGCCTCAGCGAGCTGCATCAGCTGCGCGGTCGGGTAGGGCGCTCGTCGCGCAAGGCGTTCTGCTACCTCATGGTGCCCCCTGGCAATCCGCTCACTCCCGTGGCGCGCCGACGCCTTCAGGCCATCGAAAGCTTTTCCGATCTCGGGGCGGGAATCCACATAGCAATGCAGGATCTTGACATACGTGGCGCCGGAAATCTGCTGGGAGCCGAACAGAGCGGCTTTATCGCCGATCTCGGCTACGAGACCTATCAGAAGATTCTGAAAGAGGCCGTGACAGAACTCCGCACCGAGGAATTCTCCGACACATTTACGTCAGAGCAGCCCGACGAAGAGAAAGAATTTGTTGCCGACTGCGTGATCGAGAGCGACATGGAGCTGCTTCTGCCGGCATGGTATGTGCCCCAGGAAAGCGAGCGCATAAACCTCTACCGCGAGCTCGACAGCATCGAGCGCGAGATGGATCTGACGGAATTCGGCTCGCGCCTTGTCGACCGTTTCGGCAAAATTCCTCCCGAAACCCACGAACTGATGCGTGTGCCACGTCTGCGGCGTCTGGCCCGTCAGCTCGGCATCGAGAAAGTGGCGCTGAAACAAGGCGTGATGTATATCTATTTTGTCGACGATTCCAACAAAGCCTACTATCAGTCGCCTATGTTCGGGCGCCTCATAACCTATCTTCAGCAGAACTCTCAACGCGTCAGGATACGTGAGAAAAACGGCCGCCGGTCGTTCTCCATCGCCGCCGTCCCCACAGTCGAGACTGCGGTGTCAATCCTCACCGAAATCCATTCGCTTCCGGTGTCCTGACCATAGGACTGCTCTAAGCCACACACCGTGTTTATGTATGTGCGTTCCCGACCGGGGATGCACATTTTTTTACATAGATTAAAAAAATCTCCCGAAAACAGGCAGAGTTTAGAAATATTGTATATCTTTGCAAAAGTATGCAAAAATGCCACTTCTGCAAGCAAAGTGTCAGGCGGATGTTTCTGTTTTGTGCCTGGTGTCTGAGATAGCTGATTTGCAGTTGTCATATTGCTTGCAAGGCTTGCGGGGCGGAATATGCGCCTGTCTTGAAATGAAAAATTAATGCAGTAGAAAGCTACGTGCGGTCAGAAGGCTTCGCACGCAATGCTTTGAATAAAGCCTTCCCCGATTAATCAATCATGAAACAGTTATTCCGCGAAACCATCGGTTCTCTGCTGCTGGCGGCGGGAGTGCTGGCGGCAAGTGCCGCCGGTGCGCCGCAGACCCGCGAGATACCGGGCACAGCGCCTCAGGCGGCGCAGTGCAGAATCACGCCGCGTGCGCTGACAGGCGAGGTTGCTCAGGCCGCGCAGCCCGGCGACATTCCACGGCGCAAACTGCCCGGATTCAGCGCTCCGTTCGCACAGGCCCGCAATTCGTTCAGCATGCCCCACCGAATGAAGTTCGCGGCTCCAAGAGCCGCTGCTGCCCCCTCCGGTGGCACCATGAGAGGCATGATTATAACAAACTCTACATGGGACTTGGAAGATCCGCAATACGGAGTATATGAATATCCCATTACACAGGGAAGCCCGCTATGCACACCGATACATATAGACCCTGAAAAATGCTATATCCTCAACGGTGTCTACATGGGCGACACCTTCTGGGGCGCCGTGCCGGTCTATGACTCTTCGTTCAATGTTGTCAAGATGACTTACTACATCTTCGACACAACGACATGGGAAGTGCTCGACGAGCAGCCCGGCGACCGCTCTTTCACCGCTTTCGACATGACATGGGACGCCACCACATCGACCGTCTATGCCGTGTATATGAATTCCAGCTTCAAGCCTACTTTCGGAACCTTCAACACCCAATATGGGTTCTTCGAGGATATTGCCGTCCTTCCGAAATATGTGAGCGGACTGGCGGCCAACGCCGCAGGCGAGATATACGCCATAACAACATCCGGCGACTTCTGGCAGATCGACAAGACCGACGGCACCGTCACTGAGATCGGTTCCACCGGCTTGAATCCTTATTGGGCTTCGTCGGCGGCTATCGATCCGAAAACGGGTCTGTTCTATTATGCCCTGGAACTCGAATCGCGTGCCGAGATGTATGAGATCGACCCGGCAACGGCCATCCCCGTCAAGCTATACGATTTCAATAATAACGAGCAGGTGTTCGGCATGTATATCCATCATGAGAGCGCTGCCGCCAAAGCTCCGTCGGCTCCGCAGAATCTTGCTCTGAGCTTTGAAGGCGCATCGCTCGAAGGCACCGTGAGCTTCACGGTTCCCGCCGTTTACTTCGACGGAACACCAGCCGCCGGCACCGTTTCCTATACCGTTACGGTCGATGGCGACACCGGCGTGCCGGGCGAGACTACCTTCGGATCGCAGGTTTCTGTTCCTGTCTCCGTGCCGTCGGCGGGCAACCATACTTTCTCGGTTGTTCTGTCTAACGCCGATGGCGATAGTCCGGCCGTCAAGACCTCGCAGTGGGTCGGAAGCGATGTTCCCGCAGCTGTAACCGGAGCCAAGGCCGTGTGGGCCGACGGCACCTTCACAGTTACATGGAATGCCGTTACCGCAGGTGTCAACGGCGGTTTTGTGAATTCCGATGAGGTTACTTACGATGTTGTGCGTTATCCCGACGGCGTAACTGTGGCCGAGAACACAACTTCGACTTCGCTCACCGACGAGGTAGCCGAGCCGACCGACGGGGTAGTGGCATTCTATTATTCTGTAACGGCTGTTTTCAACGGCCAGCGTTCAGAGTCCGTGTCTACCTCCAAGACCTCCCTCGGATATATCCGGCCCCCTTATATGAACACTCTCGACAGTTCGGCCGCTATCACCGGCTTCAAGGTTGTCGATGCCAACGGCGACGGCAAGAAATGGGGCTACAACAGCGCCGGTGGCTGCCTGCGGATCCAGTATAACTCGTCGAAGGCTATGGACGACTGGGTGTTCACTCCCGCCATACTGCTTGAGGCCGGCAAACTCTATCAGTTCTCGTTCAAGGCCAGCCGTTACAAGACATATACCGAACGTGTAGAGGCCGCGATAGCCACCGACACCAAGGTTGCCGCAGTGGTTGCCACCATAATTGAGCCAACCGATGTCACCGTAGCCCATCCCGACGGCATGACATTGACCGGATCGTTCATTCCTGAAACCACCGGACGCTATCATTTCGGCATACACGGCATAAGCGAGAAAGACAAATATTATCTCTATGCCGACGACATCAGCGTGTCGGCCGGTGTTGAGCTTGCGGGCCCTGCAGCGGTAGGCTCTCTCACGCTGACTCCCGATGCCACGGGTGCGCTTGAGGCCGAGATCAGCTTCACAGCTCCCGCGCTCGATCTTGCCGGTGCGCCTCTCGAATCGCTCGACCGCATCGAGATTATGCGTGGCGAGACTCTGGTTCACACCTTCCCGTCGCCCGCTGTCGGCGCTGAACTGTCCTGGCGCGACACCGGGGCACAGGCCGGAAACAACACCTACACCGTAACGCCTTTCGGCCCCTACGGCGCGGGTGAGCCCGCTTCTGCAACATGTTTCGTAGGTTTCGACAAACCCGTTGCCACCACTCAGGTCTATGCCGTGCGCGGAGCTTCGGCCGGCATTGCCGATATTGAGTGGAGCCCCGTTACTGAAGATGTGGCCGGAAACACTCTTCCCGACGGTGCTGTGACCTACAACCTGTATATGACCCGTGGAGGGGAGACTTCGCTTGTTGCCGAAAACCTTTCACAGACATCTCTGTCGCATCGCGTATGCGATGACACCGCCGATCAGGAATTCGTCTATTTCCATGTCTCGGCTGTGACCATGGCCGGCGAGGGTGCTTCCGAATCGAGCGCTCTTGTGCCTGTCGGCGCTCCTTATGGTTTACCGTTCAATGAATCATTCGCCAACGGCCGCCTGTCGTATATCTGGGGCACCCTCCCGCTTAGTGCCACTGGCAGTGTGCTGCTCGGACAGGACACCTCGATCAGCGGAATAACTTCATACGACGGCGATAACGGACTGATGATTTTCCAGGGAATGTCTGTCGGCGACCGCGCTTGCATCTATTCCGGTGTGATACATGTCGACAACGTGACCGATCCGGCTCTGTCGCTCTACTACTGGAACTATGACTGCCGTAACACATTGTCGGTGCAGATAACCGACTACACAACCGGCGAGGCCGATGTGCTCGCTTCAGTTGACATGAATCCCGAACTTCCTGAGGGATGGCGCCGTCTCACGGCCGATCTCACGGCCTATGCCGGTCACGACATCGAGGTGCTGTTGCTCGGCACTATTGTCGATGCCTCTGTCATAGTTGTCGATAATCTCGCCATAGGCTCTATGAACCGTCAGGATCTCAAAGTCAGAAACATCGCGATGCCCGGACGCGTAACCCCCGGTGTGCCGTTCAATGTGGCGGTGGCGGTTGAGAACGCCGGCTCGCAGCCTGTTGACGCTTACACCGTTTCGCTCTTCCTCGGCAGCGATTGCGTAGGCGTGCAGAACTGCGGCGCTGTCGAGCCGGGTCTGGTTGCCGTGACGATATTTGATCAGGAGGTCGATGCCCTTGCCGCATCTTCTCTGGAGTTCCATGCCGAAATCGGCTTCGACGCCGACCAGAACTTGGCCGACAACATTAGCCAACTCTGTGTGGTGAAAGTAATCAGCCCCGAAGTTCCTGCTGTCACAGGCCTGTCGGGCGCGGAAACAGCCGGCGGCGTGAGTCTGCAATGGTCGGCCCCCGATCTTACGGTAGTGCCTTCGGCTGCCGTGACCGAAGATCTCTCCACGCTTGAGCCCTTCTCGATAGGTCTTTCAACCACATCGGTGTTCGACGACTACATCGGCCAATGGACTATGATCGACAGCGACGGCCTTGTGCCCTATACACTCACCGCCGGCGGTCAGCCCGTGAAGTTCCCCAACTCCGGCAAGCCGATAGGTTTCATCGTGTTCAACGGCGATATGCTCGGACTGGAAGGCTTCGATGCAAGGAGCGGTTCGCAGATGTTCATGAGCTTTGCATCGGGCCACGGCCCCAACGACGACTGGCTGATCTCGCCGCGTCTTTCGGGCGAGGCGCAGACAATCAGCTTCTATGCCCGTTCGCTCACAACGCAATATGGTAACGAGTCGTTCGAGTTCTTCACTTCGTCCGACCTGCCTGTTCTCGGAGCGTTCCATAAGGTCGATGCTGTGGCGTCTGTGCCCGGCGAATGGACTGCCTACACTTATACACTGCCTGAGGGAACGCGCTATTTCGCTATCCGCTGCACCTCGAACGACACTTTCGCTCTCTGTGTCGACGATCTCACCTTCATCCCCGAAAGTCCGCTTGCAGGGCTTGAACTGAAGGGATATAACGTTTATCGCGACGGTGTGAAAGTCAACGACACTCTTGTGCCGGCAACTGAGTTCACCGATGCCACCGCCGAACCGGGCAACCGGCTCTACACGGTCACGGCTCTCTATAACCGTGGAGAATCGGCCATGTCTGATGAAATCTCTGTGGCCCTCTCATCGCTTGGCGCTGTCACAGCTTCCGGCCTTAAGGTAACGTCCGTTCCTGGAGCGGTTGTCATCGAGGGCGCGCAGGGGCAGGCCGGATCGGTGGTCGCTCCCGACGGAAAAGTCCTCTTCAGCGGTGTGCTTGAAGCTAAGACCGTTGTGGCTGTTCCGCCCGGCATATGCCTTGTCAAGGTTGATGCCTCCGTTGTGAAACTGACTGTTAAATAAGCGTGATATATTCCGTTCCGCCCGGCGTAATCTGCGTCGGGCGGAATTACTTATTAAAAATAATTTTGCACAGTTACCTGGCTTATTATATGGATAGACTCTTTACATCCCTGTCTGCTCTGCTGCTGGCTGTTTCGGTGCATGCCTCCGGGCCTAACCGCGCTTTCGCGAGTGTCACCGGAGCCGCTTCATGGACTGATGCCGACACTGCTCCCTATGGCATCTATGAACTTCCGTTATCCGCAACTCCTCAGCTCTCGGTCGGTTCGCTCTCGGTGGTTCCGGGCAATTTCGGTGCCGTATATGCCGATGGCAAATATTTTGTGATCAACGGATTTGCCTATGGCGACATAACCTTTGTAACCGATTATGTCTATGATGCCGAAACATGGACTAAGATAACCGACTTCAGCGGCGAGAACTACATGGCCGACGATATGGCATGGGATGAGACCGATGGCCGCATCTATGGGCATTTCACTCATCTGGTAACCTTCGACTCCTTTTTCGGCACTATCGACATGACCACCGGAAAAATCACGGAGATCTCTCGTCCGGGGGTCAGACTCAGTGCCCTTGGCAGTCATGCCGACGGCACTCTGTATGCCCTGACTTCCGATGGCGCCCTCTGCACGGTCGATAAACTTTCCGGAGAGCTTTCTGTTATCGGCCAGACCGGATGCCGGAGCACTTATCCAACCTCAGGCGCGGTTCTGTCGCGCACCGATACATTCTATTATGCCACCTGCTCCGACACCGAGACAGCCTTCTATGCCATTGACCTGCACACCGCCGTGGCTGAGAAGCTCTACGACATGCCCGACGGCGAGGAGATCCGCGGGCTTTTCTTCACCGGCCCGTCAGCTGTTGACAAAGCACCAGGAGAGATTCGCGGGCTTGAAGCCTCTTTCAACAACGGCTCTCTGTCGGGAAACTGCTCGTTCAGTCTGCCTGAAACGCTGTTTGACGGGTCGCAGATCACGGGCGACATGTCATGGACGCTTTCTGTCGACAAAACCCCTGTCGCTTCCGGAACAGGCACTGCCGGGTCTGTGGTGACAGCCGCTCTTACGGTCGACACTCCGGGGTTATACCGCATCGAGGCCAAGGCCTCCAATAATGCCGGCGGCGGCCCTGTTGCGTCGCTGTCGCTATGGATAGGCGATGACATCCCCTCGGCTGTAGAAGGGCTGACTCTCGAATATGATGGCGACGGCAGCTTTTTGCTGTCGTGGCTTCCGTCGGAGGGTGCCCATGGCGGATATTTTGTCGGTGAGGATGTAACCTATTCGGTAACCCGCTATCCGGGAGAACATTCATTCGCGCCCACATCCGCCACTTCGTTCTCCGACATTGTTCCGCTTCCCGCTGAAGACGAATATGAAACCTACTATTACACCGTCACGGCTCTTTATCATGGCCGGAAATCGTCGACTGTCATTTCTGAAAGCTACACTGTAGGCAGTGTCTCACCGCCGTTCCGCGAGGAGTTCGATAACCGGTGGGATATGGGCAAATTCACCGTGATCGATGCCAACGGCGACTGGGAGCGGTGGAACTGGGCTTCCAAAAGCGTTACGCTGGCAACTTTCGGAGAGTCGTCCGACGACTATCTGGTTCTCCCTCCGCTGATCCTCACTCCCGACTGGCTCTACAGCTTCTCTGTCGATGCCCGGGCGAAATATTCATCCGACACGGAGCGCTTCGAAATTCTCATTGGGCGTCAGGCCGGTGCGCAGGCGCTTGATCAGGTCGTGATGGAGCCTGTCGATGTGCGCTCCACCGACTTCACCACATTCTCGGCCGACTTCTCGGTTGAGTCGCCCGGCACATATTTTCTGGCCCTGCACTGCATCAGCGCTCCCCGTCAGGGTGCTCTGACCATCGACAACATCGATGTCTCGCTTCGTCCGCAGTCGGGTGTCATCCCGGTCTCTGTGCCCCCTCTTGAGCTGGAGGTTGTTTCGGGGGGTATTCTGATAACCTCGTCGGGAAATCTTCCGCTGCTCGTCTCCGATCTGTCGGGCCGCGTCTGTGTCAGCGGCGTTGTCTCCTCAGGGTCATTCCTCCCGCTTCCCCCCGGCATCTATATAGTCAATGGCCGGAAAGTGGCAGTGCGCTGACGCGTCGGCTGACTTCTGTAAAAACAGGGCGCCCCTCCGATCCGTGTGGATAGGAAGGGCGCTCTGTTTTCAGTTTAAATGTTCTTTCAGAATGGTCTGTCAGCGCACTGCCACTTTCCGGCCATTGACTATATAGATGCCGGGGGTGAGCCTGTCGCGCATCGCCTCATAGGAGGCGTTTTCAGCCACTTTGACACCTTCGAGGGTAAAGATGGTCACCTTGTCCGACGCGTCGCCTCTGACGGCCTCCAGATGGCTTAATTCTGACGTTGTGCCATGGATCTCCAGATCATACGCGGGCATAGTTTCCGGAACCTCCTCCTGCCAGCCGTCGAATTTCCACCCTTCGGCCACTTCAGGAACGGGTATCTCTATCGCAGCTCCGAATTCCAGCACTTCCGTATGGAACAGTTCTCCGTCAAGATACACTGTCAGGGTGTAGGAGTTGATCGTGAACACACCGGTGACGGTCACATCGTGTGCGGGCATTGT
>CAMWTV010000030.1 GCA_947177215.1 uncultured Muribaculaceae bacterium | reverse complement strand
GGCTCGGGCGAGTCGACCCTCGCCTGACTCCCGTCGCACAGACGCCCGCCCGAATGCGGCCTCTGGCTGGCCCACCACTCATAGGTGACAAGCGGAGCGCATTCGGTCATTCCGTAGCCAACGGTAAACGGAAACTTTATGCGGCGCAGAAAATCCTCCACATCCGAACTCATCGCCGCCCCGCCCAGTATCAGCTGCTTCAGATTGCCCCCGAAAGCCTCCAGAAGCTGCTTCCTGACCTTCGAATAAATCACATTCCTTACACCGGGCACAGCCAGCAACATCCTCATCACCGGCGTCCTCAGCTTCGGAAACACCTTCCCTTTCACAATTTTCTCTATCACCAGAGGCACAGTGATTACAAGCTGCGGTCTAACCTGCGCGAAAGCCTGAAGCACCACGGCCGGCGACGGCACACGGCCCAGAAAGGTTATATGGCATCCGCGGCAGAACGGAAAAAGAAACTCGAAGACAAGCCCGTACATATGAGCAAGCGGCAGCATGCTCACCATCCCGTCGCCGGGAGCGAGAAACGGTATGTTGGCCAGACCGAAACGTATATTGCTCCAGAGATTCAGATAACTGAGCATCACCCCTTTGGAGTTGCCCGTCGAGCCCGATGTATAGTTGATGAGAGCCAGCGAATTCTCGTCGCGCACACGAAACTTCACGTCATCAGGCCCGAAATCCGGCCGATCGCCTGTTCCGACAATCGCTCCGGAATCACCCATTGCAGCCGAAAGTTTCCTGTTGCGGCACATGGCAAGCTTGAATTCCGGCAACAGCACCACCCCCTCCACATCAGGAATCCTGTCAATGTCGATATTGTCGAAAACCGCCGGCTCGCTGAACAGCAGCCTCGCTTCGGAATGGGCCACAAGATGCTCTACCGTAGCCGGATGGAACTCATGCAGCAGCGGCACCACCACCGCCCCATAGGTCAGAGCGCCTAAAAAGGCCGTTGCCCACGCCGCCGAGTTGCGCGCACACAGCGCCACCTTCTCGCCGGGCTTCAACCCTATGGCGTCAAACAGACGGTGCATGCCGGCAATCCGCCGGGCAACATCGCCATAGCTCATTGTCTCCCCCTTGAAATCCGACAGCGCCGGCAGTTCCCAGTTCTTTTTTATGCTCGTTTCAAGAGCCTCTGTAAGTCCTTTCATAATTCTCAATCATTCAACAGGTCATCCCTCTTGCCATTATCATATTTTTTATGTTCCTTTGCAGTTCGGACGATCCTTCTTCCGAGATATAACAACTGCCATCAAGGCAATGTTTCACGCAAATTTAGACATTTTACCTACAAACAGCAATAATTCAGCGCATCAATGAAAACAAAACTCACCTCAATAGCCCTTGGAGCCATAATGGGCGCATGCGCCTCATCAACCCCCGACACCTCCTACACCGTCACCGCTCCGGTCGACGACAGCTTCAACGGCAAGACCGCATTTCTGGTAAACTACGACACCGGCGAGAAAATCGACTCGGCCATAATAGCCGACGCCACAGCAACCTTCGCAGGCAAAATCGACGAGCCGGCCTTTGCCCGCATCATAGTCGAAGGCAACCGCCTGGGATATCTCATCGTCGAGCCGGGCAACATCACCGTAAAAGACCGCGTTGCCACCGGCTCAACACTCAACGACATGCGCATCGCCATCCGGGAAGAAGAGGAACGCCGCTTCGCCGAGCGCTTCCACGCGCTTGAAAAAGTGTCGCCCGACCGGCCCACAACCCTCGAAGGCCCCGGCGCCGAAGAGCTCATGGCCGAATACCACGCCTTCAACGACTCGGTGTTCAACGCCAACATCGACAATCCGATCGCCTATATCATGTATATCGATGTCGCCGACATGCAGCCAGTCGATTCCATAAAGGCCTTCATCGAGAAATACCCCGTTTTCGCCAAATCGAAACGTCTTCAGGGCTACATTACAGCCGCCCGCAACCGCGAGGCCACATCGCCCGGACACAAATTCCTCGATTTCACCATAACAACCGACTCCACATCACAGAAACTTTCCGACTTCGCCGGCAAAGGCAAACCGGTGCTTGTCGACTTCTGGGCAAGCTGGTGCGGCCCCTGCATCCGCGAGACAAAAGTGCTGAAAGAACTCCTTGCCGAATTCGGCCCACAAGGGCTTGAAGTGCTGGGCGTGGCCGTATGGGACGAGCCTGAAAACACCCTTGAGGCTATCAAAAACCATAAACTGCCCTGGCCCCAGATCATAGGCGCGCAGTCGGTGCCCACCGAAGCCTACGGCATCACATCAATCCCCTGCATAATGCTTGTAGCACCCGACGGAACCATCCTCACACGCGGAACCCAGGGCGACGACCTCCGCAATCAGGTAAAAGCCTATTTCGACGGAACTCTTCAGCCCGACACAACCGCAGTTATCTACTGACCCGCAATCCGGCGCAAGACAGCCGGAGTCACAGCCACAGCCAGCAGAACGCCGGCAGTGTCGGCCACAAAATCCCACACATCACACCCGCGCCCCATCTCCATAGCTCCCTGGATCAGCTCTATAGCGCCACCGAAAACTATGCAGACAAGCGCCAGCAGCGCAGGCACAAACTTTCCGCGGGGCATCGCCCCACGGCCATGAAACAGCCTGCGGTCAAGACTCAACACAAAATAAAGACCGCCGAACATGCAGGCGTGCACCAACTTGTCCGCTCCCTCAAACAGCCTCACATCGCTGTCGGGGAGCGGTTTTGGTGCAAGCGTGAGCCAAAGGATGGCACACACCGTTACAGCCGTCATAACCCCAACAGGAATTTTCCACAGATACTTTCTCATATTCCGGTAAAAAAACACACTCCCCTCACCCGGGCACCCGAACCGTCCCCTTTCCGGAAATAGTAACGTATTTCTGACCTAATTATTTGCAATCTCCCCGAATTTACTCAATGCGCCACCCCGCCCTGTTTCCCCACATAAATAAAAAAGCAAATAAAGCTTAAACCCTGGCCATAATTCCGGAAAATTTCGCTATTTTTGCAAAGTAGACTAACATGGGTTAATAGGCTCATCCGGCTCTCTCCGAGCAAACACCCGGAAGCACGACCCGCAGTCAACTCTCTTCCAGCGTTTTCACCCTGGAATCCTCTTTCTTCTGCCCTCCTCTCCTTGCCGCCCTAACAACCGGGAGGCCCCGGCTTAGCCAATAAAAAAACAACATAAATGACAGGTAAATGGAATTATTTACCCCTGACACCAGAAGAGCAGAAGATCGAGACGGCGCTTGCCCGCAAGTACGCGTCGTGTCCGCCTGTGAGCCAGCTGCTTGTGCAGCGCGGCATCACATCAGTCGAGGAGGCCGAGAGATTTTTTAACCCGCGGCTTAAAAATCTTCACGACCCCTTTCTGATGCCCGACATGGACAAAGCGGTCAACAGGCTCAACCGAGCCATGGGGTCGAAAGAGAAGATTATGGTCTACGGCGACTACGACGTCGACGGCACAACCGCCGTAGCCCTGGTCTACAAATACCTCAGCAACTTCTACTCTAACATCGATTATTTCATCCCCACCCGATATGAGGAAGGGTATGGAATCTCGAGCGAGACTATCGACGAGTTCGCCGATCAGGGGGTAAAACTCGTTATCATCCTCGATTGCGGCATAAAGGCAAACGAGGAGATCGCACATGCGCGTGAGCATGGCATCGACTTCATAATCTGCGACCATCACGTCCCCGACGACGAGTTGCCGCAGGCTGTAGCCATCCTTAATCCGAAAATGGAAGGCTCTACCTACCCGTGTCCACACCTCTCCGGATGCGGCGTGGGCTACAAACTCATGCAGGCGTTCGCCATTAGCAACGGAATTCCGCAGACCGAACTTGAAGGCATGCTCGATCTGGTGGCCGTCTCCATAGCCGCCGACATCGTGCCTATGGTCGACGAAAACCGCATCATGGCCTACTACGGGCTGCGGAGACTCAACTCCAACCCCAACATGGGGCTGCGAGCCATAATACGCATCTGCAACCTTACGAACCGCGAGATAACAATCTCCGACGTAATCTTCAAGATCGGGCCGCGGATAAACGCTTCGGGGCGCATGCAGAGCGGACGTGAGGCCGTAGAGTTGCTCGTGTCGCGCGACATCGCCGACGCCTACGAGCACGCGAAAAACATCGACCAGTATAACAAAGACCGTAAGGAACTCGACAAGCGCATAACCGAAGAGGCAAACGCCATCCTGTCGAGCCGCATCGAGGCCGAAGCCGACAAAAAGACCATCGTAATCTTCAACAAAGACTGGCACAAAGGCATAATCGGCATCGTGGCCTCGCGCCTCACCGAGCTATATTACAAACCCTCGGTAGTGCTGACCCTTGCCAACGGACTTGCCACCGGATCATCGCGCTCAGTGCAGGGATTCGACATCTACAAGGCTGTAGAATCCACACGCGACCTGCTCGAGAACTTCGGCGGCCACACATATGCCGTAGGCCTGTCGCTGAAAGAAGAGAACATCCCCGAATTCACCCGCCGGTTCGAAGAATTCGTGGCGGCCAACATTCTCCCCTCTCAGCTCAGACCGCAGTTTGAAATCGACGCATATCTCACGTTCTCGGAGCTTACCAACGAGTTCATCTCCACCCTGCGCCGCTTCAACCCCTATGGGCCGGGCAATCAGAAACCGGTGTTCTGCACACGGGGAGTGATGGATTTCGGCACAAGCAAGCTTGTGGGCCGTCAGCTCGAACACATCAAACTCGAGCTTGTCGACGACACATCGGGAAAAGTTATCAACGGCATAGCCTTCAACAAAGCCCACCTCTTCGACAGGATACACGCACGCTGCCGCTTCGACATCTGCTACACCATCGAGGAAAACAAACACCAGAACTCACCAAACGCCATACAGCTTCAGATCAAAGAAATCCGCATCGCCGACCCGACCTGACCAATGACCGCCACGAATCCCACCCCCGAGTCAGTCCTGAAAAAACACTGGGGCTACAGTGGATTCCGGCCCATGCAGGCCGAAATCATCGGCTCCGTGCTCAAAGGCAACGACACACTCGGGCTCATGGCCACCGGCGGCGGAAAGTCGGTCACATTTCAGGTTCCGGCAATGATGCTCCCGGGGCTGACACTGGTTGTCACACCGCTGATCTCTCTGATGAAAGATCAGGTCGACAACCTCATGCAGCGTGGCATCAGGGCCTACTTTCTCCACAGCGGGCTTACACGCCGTGAAAACAGGCTCATTATCGACAAATGCCGCCTCGGCAAGGCAAAAATACTCTATCTCTCGCCCGAAAAGCTTCAGAGCAAAAATTTCATCGGCGAGTTGCGCCACCTGCCGGTAAGCCTCATAGTCGTCGACGAGGCCCATTGCATCTCGCAGTGGGGCCACGATTTCAGACCCTCCTATCTGCGCATAGCCTCCCTGCGCGAAATGTTTCCCCAGGCGCCGGTGCTCGCTCTCACCGCATCGGCCACTCCCGAGGTTGTTGCCGACATCATCGCCCAGCTTAAATTCCGGGATAATGCCGCCACCTTCCGCCTCAGCTTCAACCGCAGCAACATATCCTATGTTGTCCGCTACTGCGACTTCAAGGAAGAGCAGCTCATACACATTCTGCGCAGTGTGGCCGGGTGCGCCATCGTCTACGTGCGGTCGAGAAAACGTACGCGTGTCATCGCCGAAGCCCTGCAGGCAGCCGGAATAAGCGCCTCATTCTACCATGCCGGCCTCTCGCCCGAAGAGAAAAACCATCGTCAGAACCTCTGGAAAGATGACACGACCCGCGTGATGGTGGCCACCACAGCCTTCGGCATGGGCATCGACAAACCCGACGTTCGACTGGTAGTGCATGTCGATCCGCCATCGTCGCTTGAGGAATACTATCAGGAAGCCGGGCGGGCCGGGCGCGACGGCCTCCCCTCTTTCGCCGTGTCGCTCATCACACCGGCATCCGACAAAGCCGCCCTCACACGCCGGCTGGCCGACAGCTTCCCCGCGAAATCCTACCTGCGCGAAATCTACGAAAAGCTCTGCGTTTTTCTCGGAATCGGTATGGGCGAAGGCTCACAGACACTCTATGAATTCAATCCCCTTAAATTCTGCATGCGGTTCAGGCTCCAGCCTGTACCGGCTGAAAGCGCCCTCAAACTGCTCAGTCAGGCCGGATGGATCGACTATATCGCCGAAACATCCACCCGCTCCAGACTCATGGTGCTTATGAACCGCAACGAACTCTACGACCTTACGCTTTCCGACGAGTGCGAGCGGGTGTTCCAGTTCATACTGCGCAACTATACCGGAATCTTCGCCGACTACGAGCACATCAGCGAGCCACTGATAGCATCGTCGCTCGGACTCACCGAACGCACCGTCTACGAAAACCTGCTTTTGCTCTCGCGCACACACGTCATACACTACGTGCCCCGCCAGACCACACCCTACATCTTCTTCCCCATTTCGCGCGTTCCGTCGTCCGACCTTATTTTCCCCCGCGAAACCTATGAACACCGCCGCCGGCAGATGGAACTGCGCATCGAGGCTATCAAGAAATTTCTGTTCGCAACAGAAACATGCCGCGTAAACACCCTTCTGCGCTACTTCGGAGAAGAACCGGCCTCCCCCTGCCATACATGCGACGTGTGCCGTTCGCAGGCAGCAAAAAACACACCGACGCCCCACACCGGCGCCTCCGGCAACATGCCTTCTCTTGAAAGCCGCATTCTCCACGTAGCCGCCACCCATCCGCAGGGCATCTCCATAAACCTGATGGCCACACACATCGGAGTCGCTCCGGCGGTTCTTCTCCCTGCATTGCGCGAACTCATCGACAGCCGCCGTCTCATCCTCCAGCCTCCGGCGTTGATTCTGCCGGGTTAAAATTAACACTTGTCAAAAGCGCGGTTAAACAATATTTAAGCACTTTTAGTGTAGAACGCATCAACGCATAGCCATCAGGTTTGTTATAGTAATAAAGCTCAAAGAAAGGGCAACACTATCGGAAACAAAGCCTCACAGAGCTGCGGCTTCCGACCCCGGATACATAGGTCAGCCACACCCCATCCTGCAGCCTGTAAGGCTTCCTGAAATGAACAATTTCATCCACAGGCCGTTTCTAAGGGTGAACGACATAATCTGGCCGGCAGAAATAAGTTTTGGATATGAGATAGCGACTTGTTAAACCATTTAGCGGTAACGCTTTACCACACAACGTTTAATTATGAACATCCCTCGTCCTTTTTATTTGGTAGTGATACCGGATACTGAGGCTCTCATAAATAAATAGTTGAAACGTGCGGTGGGCCGGATACCAAGGTACCCGGCCCACTGTCACGTTTTTCCTGTCGCAAAGCCCTCTACGGGTATCAGCAGCCGTCACTTGCCATATTCGGCCAGATATGCCTCGCAGGCTTCGCAAAGTTCGTCATACCATTCTTTCCCGAAGCGCTCGGTCAGAGGCCCCTCGAGAAACCGGTAAAGACGCAACCCCTTTTCACGTCCGAGAACCTCAGCATCGCGGCAAATGTCCCACCGGTGGTAATTAACAGCCGTAAACGTAGGATACTCAGTTATGCGCAACGGATAAAGCGAACACGAAGCCGGCTTTTTCCACTGTGTCCTACCCTCTCTGTAAGCCTTCTCGAGCGCACACAGACACACTCCGCCCGGAGCATAGCATGTAAACGCGCAGTTGCGTCCGTCAAGAATCGTGGTCACGAGATCACCCTCCTCGTCTACATAAGCCACCCCGTTCTCGCGCACCTCCTCTATGGCACGCGGCAACATCTCACTCTCTATTGCCGGCAGAACTTTCTTTATCTCCTCTACCTCGGCTTCGGTAACCGGAGCGCCGGCATCACCCTCGATGCAACAGGCTCCCAGACACTTTTCAAGGTCACAGCAGAAAAACCGCTCGGCAAGGTCAAGCGTAACAAGCACATCCTGAATCTGAAGCATAGTCTCCTCCTCGGTTATATCTTTCATTTCGCTGATGTGTTGACAGGCAGATGAACATCAAGCTGCGGGAAGGGGAAATTGATTCCATGCTTGGGCAGCTCGTTATAGAACAGCTCGTTATAATAGAAATACACACCCCAGAAATTCTCCGATTTAGTCCAGGCCCTTACCGTCAGGTCAACACTCGACGAAGCCAGCGAATCGACAAACACCTTTGGCGAATAATCAGGAGCCTCCTCGACCACACGGCGCTTCAGCTTCGCGTCAAGCTTTGAGATCGCCTCTTTGGTCACCTTGTGACGACCGAACATCTTGTCCATCACCGACCGCTTCCGTGGCGCCTCCTCATCTGCCTGACTGTCCATCTCCTCAGGCGTGGCGGCAGCTGCGGCAGCCTCGTCAGCCGCCTCGTCGCCGGTAACCAGCTCTATGGCCTCTGTCTCTCCGCTTGCCTGCGTCCCCATGATTCTCGAGTCGGCCTCGAACATCTGCATTATGGCATCGCGCGCGGCCTGCACATCATCCCCATACGAAATCGAGACCGTCCAGCTCACACGGCGGTAAGGCTCACGGCTGTAATTGTTTACACTTCCGGTCGACAGGCCTCCGTTAGGTATGGAGATCGACTTGTTGTCGGCCGTAGTGATAACGGTGAAAAATATCTGGATCTCCTTCACCGTGCCGGCATAACCCTGCACTTCAATATAATCACCGATCTTATAAGGTTTGAGCAGCAGAATCAACACACCGCCGGCAAAGTTCTGCAGCGTGCCGCTCAGAGCCATACCGATTGCAACACCGGCCGAGGCGAAGATTGCCAGAAACGATGTTGTCTGTATTCCCAGAATGCCTATCACCGTGACTATCAGAATAAAATAGAGCACAATGTTTATAAGGCTCAACACAAACGTTGTAAGCGACTTGTCGATAGCCCGGTTTATGAATATCGACGAGACCAGATTGTAGATCTTTCTTATAACAAAACGGCCCACATAAAACACCACAATGGCAATTGCCAGATTGATGGCGAAATTCACCGACGATTCAGCCAGACGGTTCAGCAGATCCTGAAGCGACAGCGATTTAAGCTCGCTTATGCCTGATGCAGCCTTTGCCGCCTCCTCTCCTGCCTTTGCGGCATCGCCGCCATCAAGCCCCGGAAAGATTCCCTGAAGTAAAATCAAACTTTTTATCATTATTGTTGAATTAAGTAAATAGTCGAAATCACACGACACTTATTTTAAACACCCGCGTCCGGCCTCATTGTTCAGGGCCATATTCACCCCACATGCGGCTCATCACATCCTGCCACCAGTCAAGCCGGTCGTAGCCATAGCGGTCACCGTCGTCGGCCGAACGCTTGATATATGTCGACAGGCCGCAGTGTGTGTCGATCTTCACCTCGGTTATATCCCCCTCCCACAGATATGGGGTCGCCGCCTCATAGACAACCGCCTTACGGATAGCCGCCTCACACCGGGAATAAGCCTGTTCAAACTCATCTCCCCCGCCGTTTTCAGCCAGACCACCCAGATAATGGAGCAAGTCATAATAGCGGCAGTTGTTTTTAACAAACCGCTGCCCCTCATAACCGGCCCGCAGCTCGGGGTGAAGGTCACACAGCTCGCCCACGGCATCGGCAAGTTCATCAATTGCCTCCATAGAGATAACCGAAATGGTGCATGTGCGGTAAAACTCATCCTTCAGAGTATTGTAATATGCGAAAGTAGTCGAGGCCGCCCCGGTCAGATCGGCGTTGTCAGCCATCAGATAAGGCAACGTCCGGTCATAAGGCATACCCGGAGACGGAAGTTCCGAAACCGACCCGGCCATCATCCCGGTCACATTCCGCAGCTGATACGCCACCTCGACTCCGGCCATGTGGCAACAGTCGAAATAAACATAATCGAACCCTTTGCCGTCAAGCACCCGTGCAAGGGTCGTCACATTCATCTCCTTCGACCTGTCAACACCAAACGACTTCAAACGTCCGGCACCCTCCGTATCTTCATTTATCCCCGTCTCAAGCCATCCGCTGGCATGACTCCACAACACCAGCCCGTAACTGTCGGCCGGTGCGGTAGCCTTGAAATCTGAGATAACACAGTTCATTCTGGCAGCGCTCACCGAGCTATCCTCCGTGTCATACACCTTTATCACCCTCTCGCCGGCAGCCGTAATCTCTATCAGCCGCGGCTCCGAAAGCCATGCGTGATGATACACAATAAGCCTGTTGTTACCGAGAGCGCCACTCTTTGCCCCGGCAACCATCTCCTTCAGGTCAGCACGGTCATAGCCGCGCTCATCAGCGCCGGGCACCGACGAACTGCCAAGCGAATTGTTGGCAACCATATAGACCAGCACCGACCTCCCTACCGGTTCGGTCGGCTCTGAAGGCAACTCAGGCTCATCCTCTCCGAAGTCACAGGCACACATAAGCGTCAACAACGCCATGACAATAGCCGGAAAGCGCAGAATATTACGGAATAAGTCCATAGCCGGGTTTTCTTTATTATTCAACTCTTAATTATATAACTCCTGACAAGTCAAATTATTACATCAGATCAGACGAACCTGATTTCAATTCACCGCAAAGGCCGATCATAAGCAACGAAGGAGCTTCGCCAGCAACGGCTGACTCAGCTCCTTCCATATCGTGGCTTAAAGATAAATCGCGCAACAGTTATTTGATCAGAGCGTTTTTCATAATCTCCATGGCCGATGCTATGCCGTCGCCATCTTTACCGCCGGCCTGCGCGAATCCGGGCTGTCCGCCGCCACCGCCTTTGATGGCTTTGGCTGCCTCACGCACTATGGCCGATGCACTCAGACCCGACTCAACAAGGTCATTGGTCAGCATTACAGTCAGAAGCGGCTTGCCGTTGGGATCAAGCGTAGCGCCAAGGAAAGCCGTATTCTCTGCCGACGCCGCACGCACACCGAATGCCACATTTTTAGCAACATCAGGCAGACGCACTCCGCCAAGACTGATCAGCTTGATTCCGTTCACCGTCTCGGCTGCCTCAAGCAGCGACTTCACAAGCATAGCGATTCGCTCTTTCATGAAATCCTCTGCCTGCTGACGGAGGTCGGCATTCTCCTCGATCGACTTCTTCAGCGCAGCAATCACGTCAGGTGCATTGTGAAGCATCGTGCCTACCTCTTTAAGAGTATCCGACATCCTGTCTATCGCATTCTCCACAGCTTCACCCGTGATAGCCTCTATACGGCGTATGCCGGCGGCAATAGAGCTTTCGCTGATAATCTTTATCATTCCGATATTTCCGGTGTTGTCTACATGGGTACCGCCGCAAAGCTCCACAGAACTTCCATAACGGATCACCCTCACCTCATCGCCATATTTCTCTCCGAAAAGAGCCATCGCACCCATTGCACGGGCCTCGTCGATAGGCACACAACGGCGCTCGTCGAGAGCTATCGCCTTGCGCACCTTGGCATTGGCCAGATGCTCAACCTTGCGAAGTTCCTCGGGAGTCACTTTCTGGAAATGCGAGAAATCGAAACGCAGAAGCTCAGGCGAAACATATGAGCCCTTCTGCTCCACATGAGTGCCGAGCACCTCGCGCAGCGCCTCATGAAGCAGATGGGTCGCCGAGTGGTTGCACGACGTAGCCATACGGGCATTTTCGTCGATCGCCGCCACAAACTCGCCGTTTACATCAGCCGGAAGCTTGTGTGTCAGATGCACTCCTATTCCGTTTTCACGCTTGGTGTCGAAAATCTCTGTCACCTCTCCATTAGCCGAAGTCAGTGTGCCGCGGTCACCTACCTGACCGCCCATCTCGGCGTAGAAAGGCGTTTTATCAAGAATTATCTGATAATATTCCTTGTTTTTCTGTTTTACCTGACGGTAACGGAGAATACGGGCCGGCACCGAAACATTGTCATAGCCCACAAACTCTGCCTCCCCTTCGTTTACAGTTACCCAGTCGGTCGCTTCTACAGCCGCCGCGTTACGGGCACGCGATTTCTGGGCTTCCATCTCCTTGTCAAAGCCGTCCTGGTCAAGTGTCATGCCGTTCTCTTTCAGAATCAGCTCAGTGAGATCAAGCGGGAAACCATAGGTATCATAGAGCGTAAACGCCTCTTGACCCGAAATCTCGCTCTTGCCGGCCTTGCGGGCAGTGGCGATGGCGCCGTCGAGCAGACGTATTCCGTTCTCGAGTGTGCGCAAAAACGAATCCTCCTCCTCTTTCGTCACCTTCATTATCAGCTCACGCTGGGCCGGAAGCTCTGGATAAGCCTCGCCCATCGACTCGATAAGCGTATCCACAAGCTTATACATGAAAGCTTCGCGCTGGCCAAGGAACGTATAGGCATAACGCACGGCGCGGCGCAGAATGCGGCGAATCACATAACCGGCCTTGGCATTGCTCGGCAGCTGTGAGTCCGCTATCGAAAACGCAATAGTGCGGATATGGTCGGCAATGACACGCATCGCCACATCCACCTTCTTGTCTTCACCATACTTCTTGCCTGAAAGCTCCGCGATGCGGGCTATCATAGGCGTGAAAACATCCGTGTCATAATTCGAAGTCTTCCCCTGAAGAGCCATACACAGGCGCTCGAAGCCCATACCGGTATCGATAACCTTGGCGGGAAGCGGCTCAAGGCTCTGGTCGGCCTTGCGGTTATATTGCATGAACACAAGGTTCCAGATCTCTATAACCTGCGGGTGATCTTTGTTCACAAGCTCCGCGCCGGCAACTGCCTTGCGCTCCTCATCGCTTCTGAGGTCGATATGAATCTCCGAGCAGGGGCCGCAAGGGCCTGTATCGCCCATCTCCCAGAAATTATCATGCTTGTTGCCGTTGATGATATGGCTCGCCGGGAGATGCTTTTCCCAGAACGATGCCGCCTCATCGTCGCGGCTGAGACCATCGGCCTCTGAACCCTCGAACACCGTGGCATAAAGATGCTCCGGATTCAGCCCGAGAACGTCTACAAGAAACTCCCATGCCCAGTCTATAGCCTCTTTCTTGAAATAGTCGCCAAACGACCAGTTGCCAAGCATCTCGAACATCGTGTGGTGGTACGTATCCAGTCCCACCTCCTCAAGGTCATTATGCTTGCCGCTGACACGCAGACACTTCTGGCTGTCGGTCACCCGAGTCCATTTCGGCGCCTTGTTGCCGAGGATAATATCTTTGAACTGATTCATACCCGCATTGGTAAACATCAATGTGGGGTCATCCTTGATTACCATAGGGGCCGACGGAACGATCTGGTGCCCTTTGCTTTTGAAAAACTGCTTGAAAGACTCTCTGATCTCTTTTGCAGTGAGTGGCTTGTTACTCATTATAATAGTTTTATGACTATTGCTTGAGCTCTCCCTGACTTTCTGCTTCTTCACATTTGCGGAGTCTGGCAGATCCGTTAATCTCAACAAGTTAGCCATACGGCAATCATGACCCGACATCGGGAATATAGCCGCCGTAAGGGCGAAGAAAAGAGATTTCTGTTTCTTGAACTTGATTTTCAGAAAAAAGTCAGGACGAGTTCACGGATTCAGTGTGCAAAATTACACTTTTTTCCCTATTTTTGCAAATAAGAAACCGGCGCCGGCAACACTGACAACCGGGCCTGACAGGGCGCCTCACACAATCACAATGGAAAAACTCGAAAAAAAATATTATAAGATACGCGAAGTAGCCGAAATGCTTGGATTGCCGGCTTCGACACTGCGTTTCTGGGAAAGCCGTTTCACCATCATCAAACCACACCGCAACGATAAAGGGACTCGCTTCTACACCCCCTCCGACATCGAAAAAATTCGCCTCGTCTACTATCTCGTGAAAGAAAAAGGCCTGAAACTCGAAGCCGCCCAGGAACAGATCCGCCACAACCATTCCAACGTTTCACGCCGTGCACAGGCCATCGACCGGCTCCATTCCATCCGAAACACTCTTCAGTCGCTCCTCGACGCCACACGTTCGCTGAGATAACCGCCCCGTCAGGCCCCCAACAAAAAACAGATTCGACAGGATTTTTCACATCCTCGACGAATCCGCTATATAATTTCGCAATTTAACGGTCGTAATTATTTTTGAAATGTTTCTTAAAATCAGATCTGATTTGTCAGAAATCCATGCGTGGCCCCGGATCCTCGCCCTAAGCCTCGCTCAGAGCACCCTCTTTGCGCCGATAAAACGCGCCGCGTAATAAGGCGCTGAAATCCGGTCAATTCTTATTCCGCCGCTGATAGCCGCGTGAATAAAAGTGATTTCTCCGGTCTCCGGATCATTGCTCAGAGCTATGCCTACATGCCCCACACGCCCGCTGCGCGAATTGCGGCCCGTGAAAAACAGCAGGTCGCCGGCACTTATCTCGTCACGCTCAAGTTTTTCACCCTGACCATACTGGGCCGCCGAAGAAGCACTCAAAGAATAACCGAACTGACTGAACACATACGATGTGAAGCCCGAGCAGTCAAAACCTTTCGGCGATTTGCCACCGCGAACATAACGGGTGCCGAGAAACTTCTTTGCATACGAAATCATGTCAGCAACCATCTCCGAAGCCTCAGAGCCGTCTTCATCCATAAGCAGCTCCATCCCCGCCGCAGGAACAATCTCGAAAGGATTAGTCCGCGAAATCGACGCATAAGTCATCTCATCGGCATCAGCCGCCTGAGACACACTTACATTATTGGCGTTTTTCCCGGCTGCATTCTTCTCCACCGCGGCAACAGGAGTCACAGCGGCGACAATCATAATCAGCAAGGCGGTTATAATTCTTATCATGAGTATAGTTTCGATGCCGGAAATCCGGTCTGGCGACCCGCAACAGGCAAGTCTCGGTTAAAAATCCCTTTTTCGGAAACAGACCTGCCGCCTGATTTTGCGGAACAATCTGATTCAAGGCAAAAGATAATGGCAGATCACAACCTGCCAATTTCCCACATCGCAAAGATACTGCTTTTCAACGCCGATTCAAAATGAAGTCGCCCCAATAAACCTCATTTTATGTTAATAAGGTTAAACCGGGGCAACAATTATGCTTCGTCACGCCAACAGAAGGCGCTGTATATCAACACATCGGCTCGATTAGAACAGATATGCGGCCGTCAC
>CAMWTV010000029.1 GCA_947177215.1 uncultured Muribaculaceae bacterium | reverse complement strand
GACTGGCCGGTGCTTCAAATCTGATTAACGGGAACAATGGCAATATGAAGATACTGGCGATAAATGGCAGCTCCAGAAAACAGGGAAACACCGGTGACATGATTAATATAGTTCTATCGGAACAGTCAGGCCGGGGACACATAGTTGACAAAATAGATCTCGCCGGACACACTATAAATCCGTGTAAAGCCTGTTTCGCCTGTGCCGGAAAGCGAAACTGCGTGTTTTCCGACGACATATTCCGAGAGGTTTATGAGCGGATGACCGATGCGGATGTAATAATAATGGGATCTCCGACTTATTCGGCAGATGTCTCGTCGACATTGAAGGCGGTAATTGAGCGTGCAAGTGTTGTGAGCGACACCAATCCCGGAATGTTCAGCCACAAAATTGGTGCCGGAATAGCGGTAGGTCGCCGTGGCGGCACGATGAATGCACTCGACACCATCAATCGTTTCTTCCTGAACAAAGAAATGTTTATTGTCGGATCTACCTATTGGAATATCGCATACG
The DNA here is from genome assembly GCA_947177215.1 of uncultured Muribaculaceae bacterium. Taxonomy (GTDB): domain Bacteria; phylum Bacteroidota; class Bacteroidia; order Bacteroidales; family Muribaculaceae; genus UBA7173. The sequence goes on along the minus strand of CAMWTV010000029.1, from coordinate 14,560 downwards.
GCAGATTACCCGGCGAGGCGCTGAAAGATGCCGAAGGCGTGGAAACCATGCGCAACCTCGGTAAAAACATTTCGTGGCTCCTTTCCAGAATGGCCTGAAACCGGCCCATTATAGTTAAGATGCGTTAAAATGGCCGGAGAGGGCTTGCAACTACAAGAATAGTTGCTACATTTGCGATGTAAACTACAATAATAGTTATGACAAAGATCACGAAAGGCCGGCTTACGCCGAAAGAGGAGGAACTGATGCAGTTTCTTTGGGAATACGGGCCGATATCGATAAGTAAGCTTGTGGAATTGTATGCCGAACCCAGACCGCATTTCAATACGGTGTCGACTGTTGTGAGAAGACTGGAGGGGAAAGGATATGTGAGCCACAATGAAACGGATGGAGCATTCCACTACTACGCTACTGTGCCGAAAGAGAATTTCAGAGACCGGAGTTTCATGAATCTTATCAAAAACTATTTCGGAGGGAGCTATTACGGAGCTGTGTCGGCATTGGTCGAGGATGACAAAATAACTGCCGATGAATTAAAAGAACTGCTCAGACTTGTGGAGCGCAAAGGGAAATGAAATGGGCGAATTTCTTTCATACTCGATAATAAGCGGGCTTTTGATGCTCGCCATGTATCTTGCCTATCGTCTGTTTCTGGCGAGAGACAAACAGCATGTGTTTAACCGGAGCATATTGATGCTGGTCTATCTGGTTTCGTTTCTGACAATTCCTGCAAGGTCATGTTTCGAGACGCTGAGAGATCAGGCACCGGTGACATTTGCCGCGGAGGATATCGAGATTGTTAATGCGGCTGTGACACCACTCCAAAATCAGATGTGGGGCACTGTGGTTATCTGGATTTTTTTAGCCGGAATGGCGGTTGTGTCGGCCAGAAGTGTCATTACATGGCTGAGACTGGCCAAAGTTATCAGCACCGGTGAAAAGATAAGGCGAGACGGATACACGCTGGTGGTGTCAGACAACGAGAAATTCTCCCCATTCAGCTGGATGCGGTATGTGGTGATAAGCCGAAGGGATTATCAGACTGATTATTCGGCCATCGCCATCCATGAGCTTAAGCATGTGACATCGCATCACTGGATAGATTTATTGATAGCGCAAGCGGTCTGCATCGTGAACTGGTTTAATCCGGCGGCATGGCTGATGAGAGACGAGCTTATGCTTGTGCATGAATATCAGGCGGATATGGCTGTGATCGACAGCGGGCACAATCCGCAGGAATATCAATTGTTACTGATAAAAAAAGCTGTTGGCGCCAGATTCCCGTCCTTAGCCAACAGCCTGAATCATAGTAAACTTAAAAAACGTATCACCATGATGCAAAAAGAAAAAAGTGGTGCAGGGCGTAAACTCAGAGCCCTTGCGCTTGTGCCGATGTCGTTGCTGGCCCTTGGCGTGGCCGGAGTGCCGGCTGTTCGTGCTGCTGTTTCAGCAATCAGCAACAGCAGCGTTACGATGAGCGAAGTTAGTGAAAAACCGTCTGACGGCAAAGTGTCGGTCAAAACTTTTAAGGTCACCAACATCAACCATGACGGAAACGAGACAAGTGTAGTAATCAAAGCAGATGGTCTCGGCGACCATTTAACGGTGTCAGGCGGCAAATTCATAACCTCGGGCAAGAGTTATGACGCCAAGTCGCTTAAGTGCACCATGACGAACGGCACTGCCACCATAACCGCCACATTCCCTTTCTCAGACGAATGTAAGAATGCAAGCATGTCGCTTTTGGTGAACGGAGAGGATGTTCCGTTTGATCTTGAGAACTTCAGGAACAAAGCCCAGACTGTTACGATCGGTGACAATGCCGCGGCTTCGTCAAAACAGTCATCGACCATAGTAATCAACAGCAATTCATCGTCGGTGCCTGACGAGATGGAAATCCTCCTTGACGGTGAAAAGATCAGCAAGGAAAGGATGAACGAGATTGATCCCGGCAAGATCGCGTCGATAACCGTTGACAAAACAGAGAATAAAATACACATCACAAGCAAATAACCCCGGAGTTGCCGCGATGATGATATGAAACAAGGCCATGTGTCAAGATTTTAATTCTGACATATGGCTTTGTTTTTCGTGTCGAACCGACGATATGTGGGGAAATATTGTTATATTTGGGGGAACCGACAAGAAACAAGACCGAACCGGATATGGCAACATACAGTCTCAGCATCTATCGCATTACGGTAAACAGGCGCAACGAGCCAGACAAGCTGCTGCCGCTCGACTGCCTTGACAATGACGTTGACCTGCTTTCAGTTATCGACGGGATGCTTACACGATGGCATAGTGAACGATATCACCACTCTACAAGTCCATACAACGGGCCCCTCAGAGACAGGCGTGTTGCCAGAATCAGGCAGAACGCCGACGGCAGCTTCAGCCACCACAGGCTCGGACGATATATCTCGGGAATAGTGGAATCGGGATCCTACGGCACAGAGGAGAGCATAATCAACACCGACAGCGGGGAGGTGCGTCATCGCAAACAGAAGGATGAGGCCCAGATGGTGCCTTTTTATTTCTGTTTCCACATTCCGGCAAACAGCAAGTCGGGCTATCTTGTGCTTGAACGTATAGGCAACAACGGCATATTCACGATGATGTCGGAGGCTATCGGCCAAGAGGTAATGTGCAAAGTAAGTTACAGAAGTGTAATAAAGACTGAGCCTTTTGTGATTGATGATATTCTCAACAACAACATCAGCTTGATTATAGACCCCCGCAAGGTGTTTCTGCGAGGAGTAAAGCACTCTGCTTTTTCGGGAGGGTTGCCATTGGAGACGTTAGCCGGAAACAGTGTCAGCGCCGAGATAGTTCTGTCGGTGTCGCCTCAGCATACGTCGCCTATACGCAGTCTGCTGCTCGATCTGATTGGCCGTTACCGGAAAAGGCAACCTCTTGTGGTCGACAATATCGAGTGTTCGGATGTTGCTTTTCAGGTGAAGATTGGCAACAAGACACGAAAAGTGTCGGTTGCGCGGCTCGACATGCTCGGAACCTGTATGGACGTGACCTATAAGGTAGAAATCGAGAACAACGGTTATCCCTCATACGAAAGTCTGCACCGGGAGGCTTGCCGGTTATTATCCATGTAAAAATATGAAACACAAGATCAACTGGACTATAACTGTGGCATGGATGTTCATTGCCGTCGCGGCGATTGCCGGAGTGGCACTCATCTATGTGGCTCTGTCACCGGGCCCTTCTGCGGCTTCGATAAAGGCAAATGTACTCGGTCAGATGAAATCATCGCTTGGCGACATGCTGTCGGGCACACTGGGCGTGTGCCTGTCGTTTTCAGCCACACTGTTCATGGTCGTGACATTCAGAGAACAGTGCAGGCAGCATGCCGACCTTATAAAGCAATCGAAGCGCGAACGGTTTGAAAGCACATTTTTCAACATGCTGTCGATGTTTTTCAGTGTCCGCGACAGTGCATCCCGTCATATAGCCAACGACACAGCCGACAGCATTAAGTCGATACAAGCCTATTATGACGGTTTCTTAGAGTATTATAAGGCCCGCAGGACGATGGCGGAGGTTACTGTGGCGGAAAAACTGCTGTCAGACAGCGATCTCACCCCGGCAGGGCTTGAACAGGCTGAGGACTGCCTCGGAGATCTTTATGCCGGCTATGTGTCGCGGAGCGGATGTTCAATAGGCTACTATTTCCGCTATGTGCACAACATGATAAATTTCGTTCTAAGCCACTGGAGTGAGTCAGAAAGCGGGAACGACGACATAAAGCGGTATCTGAACATGATACAGGCCCAGATGTCGGACGAGGAACTGGGACTTCTGTTTTATGATGCCATGTCGAGTCTCGGCCTTAACGGCAGGCATGAGAAACAGCTGAAGAACAATCTTGACATGTACGGATTTCTTGAGAACATCAGTGAGCGGACACTGCCTGAAAGGTGTCATCACCAGGTGTATCGGCTGACAGCATTCCGATTTCTCAACGCAAGGGAACGGGAGGAAAAACTCGCCCGAAAAGCAAAAATGCAATGACAGCAGGCAACATGACGCAAGTCGCGCCATATGACGGAGATTTTCAACAGGCATCCCAACCGTTTTTTCGGAATTAAGGATAATTAACTGAGGTATGTCGCGATATGGCTCATGTCTGATTGTATCTTTGCAGAACAGAATTCCAACAACCAGACCATGACTACAGGAAACAGTGACATGCACTCCGGCACGATAAAGACTGAAATCAGAAGTCTGCGCGACATTGAGCCGGAGAAGGTTATCGACGCTTTCGAGGAAGCTTTCAGCGACTATGCGGTGAGCTTTGACAGGAGGGAGATCAAGGCGATGCTTGTCAGAAGGGGATTCTGCCGTGATCTTTCGTTCGCGGCGTTCGACGGCGACCGGATAGCAGCTTTCACCCTGAACGGCATAGGAGTGTATGACGGGGATAAAACAGCCTACGACTGCGCCACAGGCACAATCGCCTCTTACCGAGGCCGGGGTCTGGCTGCCGCGATTTTCAGGCATTCGCTGCCTGAGCTGCGCCGGGCCGGAGTAAGCCGATATCTGCTCGAGGTGCTTCAGACCAATACGCCGGCAATAGCGGTTTACCGTAAAAACGGATTCGGAATCTGTGCCGAATATGACTGCTACAACCAGTCGATATCGGCCCTGAACCTTGACAGGCCTTATCCAGAAGAGATCGGGATAAGACCGGCCGGCATCGGAGAGGTGGAGAAGATGGCCGACGCGGCCGATTTCATGCCGTCGTGGCAAAACAGCCTTGAGTCAGTCAGCCGGGGGATAGAAGGTCTTCTTGTCAAGGGGGCCTATGCAGGGGAAAGATGTGTTGGATGCTGCGTGGCCGACCCGCTTACAGGCGATATAACGCAGATCGCGGTTGACAGCGGATGGCGCCGCCGGGGAATCGGCTCGGCACTGATGAAGGCGGTGTCGGAAGATATGAAATCTGACAGAGTGAAGGTGCTGAATATCGACACACAGTGCCGCTCTATGAGCGGATTCCTCAAAGCGATCAATATGGCCGAAGGCCTTAAACAGTTTGCAATGAGCCGGGAGATCTGAAATGCAGATACAACCGGCATAAACCAGAACCAAAAAGATGAAACCTTATTACCTGCGCCGCCTTATGACGGCGATAACGGCAGCGGTGGCCCTGACAGCCGCAGCGCAGCTCTCGACAGGAACAGCGGAGTTGCTGAACGACGGATGGAAATTCTCGCTCAAGGAGGCTGACGGCGCCGAAGCCCCCGGTCATGACGATTCGGAGTGGCAGACGGTGAGACTGCCGCATGACTGGAGCATAGGGCTGCTCCCCTCCCCTTCGCTGAACTCCTGCACCGGATTTTTTCCCGGAGGCATGGGGTGGTACAGGAAACATTTCACCGTGACCGACCTGCAGCCGGTTCGCTATCTGCTGTTCGAAGGGGTGTATAACCGCAGCGAGGTGTTTGTAAACGGCCGGAAGGTGGGGTCGAGACCGAACGGCTATGTATCGTTCTATTACGACATATCGCCATATCTGAAAACGGGCGACAATGTTGTGGCTGTGAAAGTTGACCATACCCGCGAGGCCGACTCACGGTGGTACACCGGATCGGGCATATACCGCGATGTTTATCTGATAACGGCCAACGAGACCCATTTCACGCCATGGGGACTGGAGTGGCAGGCCGAAAAAATAACCACCGGCAGGGCCACGGTCAATGTAGGGTTCTCGACCGAAGGTGACGCGAAGAAACAGATGAAAGTCAAGGTAATCCTTGCCGACAGCAGCGGCAGAACTGTGGCCACAGGCAATGCCACCACTTCTGTCGGCCGTAAAGGCTCTGTGAAGCTCACGGTAAGGAATCCGGAAATGTGGAGTGTTGACACCCCGGCGCTCTACACCCTGCGGGCTGAGCTGCTCGATAACGGGAAAGTGGCCGACGCGGCCGAATGCCGTGTCGGGCTGCGTACACTCGGATTCGACGCCGACAAGGGATTCACCCTCAACGGGGTGAACATGAAGGTCAAGGGGGTGTGTCTGCACCACGATGCCGGAGTGCTCGGAGCAGCGGTGCCGCGCGAAGTGTGGAGACGACGGCTGGAGAACCTGAAAGAGCTCGGCGTCAACGCCATAAGGATGAGCCATAATCCGCAGGCGCCTGTGGTCTATGACCTTTGCGACGAGCTCGGGTTTCTGGTTATGGACGAGGCAAGCGATGAATGGGAGTTTCCGAAACGCAAATGGGTGAGCGGATGGAATGTGGGGACACCTAAATTCGAGGGGAGCCACGACTTTTTCGAAGAATGGATAGAACGGGATGTGGCCGACATGGTGCGCCGCGACCGCAACCACCCCTGCATTGCTTTCTGGAGCATCGGAAACGAAGTGGATTATCCCAACGACCCCTATTCACACCCTGTGCTTGACCATGCCGAAGGGATAAACCAGCCGAATTTCGGGGGCTATGATCCGGAGGCGCCTTCGGCGATGAGGATAGGCGAGATAGCGAAGCGCCTGGCTGCCACGGTGAGGGAGATAGACCGGAGCCGCCCCGTTACCGGAGCACTTGCGGGTGTGGTGATGTCGAACCAGACGGCTTATCCTGAGGCAGTCGACATTGTGGGTTACAACTACACCGAAAACCGCTATCACACCGACCACGAAACATATCCCGACCGTATAATCTACGGCAGCGAGAACGGCCACGGCTATGACGCATGGCTGGCCGTTAAAGAGAACGACTTTATTTTCGGCCAGTTTCTATGGACAGGAACCGACTATCTCGGCGAATCGGGGGTGTGGCCCTCACGAGGACTCGGCACCGGACTGCTTGATTTCGGCGGATTCATGAAATCTCGCGGCAAATTCCGCGCCTCGCTCTGGAGAGACGATGCGGTGGCCTATCTGGGAGCATACCCCGTAAGAGGTGACCGTGACCCGGGATTCCACATCGACGCACAGGAGGTGTGGAACTATGACGACGGACAGCCGATGAGGGTTGTGTGTTACACCAACTGCCCTGCGGCACGACTGAAGCTTGGCGACAGAGTGATAGGAACCGCCACCGAGGCCGACCGCCGCAACGGAATGCTGTGGTGGGATATGGCATTCGCTCCCGGCGAGCTGACCGTAGAGGCCCTTGACGCCGACGGAAAGGTGGCGGCCACAGACACGCTGCGCACCACCGGACGCCCTTATGCCCTGAGGGCCACGGTTGAAAAAATGTGTGACGGAGAGAGGATAGCGCATGTGACAGTAGAGGTGACCGACGAGAACGGCCTGCGTGTGCCTCTGGCCGACAACATGATAAGATGCCGGGTGGAAGGGGGAACGCTTCTGGGGCTGGAAGGAACAGGCAACCACGACATGAGCCATCCGCGGAGCCATGAGCGGAGGGTGTGCAACGGCCGTGCGCTCGCCTACATCGAGAAGGGGTCAGGCCCTGTCAAGGTTACATTCACATCACCTCTGCTGAAAACGGCAGTGGCCAGGCTATGACAGCCTGAGCCGCTGCCTTATGCAGTCGACAACGGCATAGTCGGCCGGCAGCCAGCGGAGTGTGCCGATTGTGGCGCCATCAGCCCACACGGCATCCTCATGCTCCAGCAGCCGGGGGATGCCGCCGGCCAGACGGCAAAGGTAACATCTAAGCACCAGATGGAAAGCGGGATAGTTGTGGGTAACGGTAACAAGCAACCCCTCGATCTCGACCTCGGTGTCAAGCTCCTCGCGCAGCTCGCGGCGCAGGGCGTTTTCGGGCGACTCGCCCGGCTCGATCTTTCCGCCGGGAAACTCCCACATACCCTTGAACTCGCCATAACCCCGCTGGGTGGCGAAAACCCTTGCTCCGTCATAGATAACGGCCGCTACAACTTCAATTGTCTTCATATCAGAAAGTCAGTCAACATACCGGCCATGACCGGATGATTGAAACACCGGTGGCCCACAGAGCGCCGTCGGACGGCAACTGTGTATTCCGGCACAAAGTTAGCGAGATTCCTGAATGTGGGGAATGGCTTTGGCGCATGTGCGGGCAAAAAATTCTTAAAACCTGTAAAGCCGCACACCCTGTTCGCATTGTTATGCTTAACTTTGCAACAGATATGAACAGACTGTCGAGTATATTACTGCTTGCCGCAGCCGCATCGGGCGCAGCGGCGCAGACTGTTGCCGACGACTCGCTTTCGGTGAGCCTCGGCGAAGTCAATGTCACCCCGCTGAATGTGGTTAAGCTGCGCGGGGCCTCCAACTCCCAGCTTATCTCAGCTGCCGAGCTAAAGAGGGCCGCATGCTGCAATTTAGGGGAGAGTTTCACCACAAATCCGTCGGTCGATGTGAACTACAGCGACGCCGCCACCGGCGCCCGCCAGATACGTCTGCTCGGGCTGTCGGGCCAGTATGTGCAGATGCTCACCGAGAATATCCCCAATTTCCGCGGGGCTGCGGCCCCTTACGGTCTGGGCTATGTGCCAGGGCCCTGGATGCAGTCGATACAGGTGTCGAAGGGTGCCTCGTCGGTAAAAAACGGATATGAGTCGATAACCGGCCAGATCAATGTGGAGATGAAGAAGCCGCAGGCCGACCCGTCGCTGGCGCTGAACATGTATTACGACATGATGAACAAGCTCGAGGCCAACGCCGACGGCAACCTGCATTTCGGCGAGAACTGGAGCGCGGGGCTGCTTGCCCACTATGAGGACAAATTCACCGACCATGACGGCAACGGCGACGGATTTGCCGATATGCCCAAGGTGCGCCAGATCTCGGCCATGCCCCGTGTGGCTTATCTCGGACGCAACTATGTGTTTCAGGCGGCGGCAAAATTTCTTGACGAGCGCCGCCGCGGGGGGCAGACATCGCATCACCGAAACGCCGACGGCGCACCCCGCTACCGCATAGACATCGACACCCGCCGGTGGGAAGGATTCGCCAAAAACGCCTATATCTTCGACCGCGACAACAGCGGCAATGTGGCGCTGATAGTGTCGGCGTCGCATCACGACCAGGATGCGCTCTACGGCGAGAGACGGTGTGACATAGACCAGACCGAGGTTTACGCCTCGCTGATGTTCGAGCGCAAATGGGCCGACATCCATGCCCTGAGCGCCGGAGCATCGCTCAACCACGACCGTTACCGCATAAACAGCCTTCTTGATCCGGGGGCCGCGACAGAACCCACACGCTCACGGTCGGACGAAACCGTAGGGGGAGCCTACGCGCAATACACCCTGAACCTCGACGACAAGCTTGTGGCCATGGGCGGCGTGCGTCTTGACCACAGCAGCCGCTACGGGGCGATGTTCACCCCGCGCATGCACCTGCGCTACAATCCGCTGGCCGACCTGTCGTTTCACGCCTCGGCCGGCAAAGGCTACCGGTCGCCCCACCCGCTGGCAGAATACTCCTATCTACTTGCCTCGTCGAGGCAGATCGACATAAGCGGCGACCTTCGCCGCGAAAGCGCATGGAATTTCGGCATCGGGGGCGACTACACATTCCACCCCTTCGGAAAGCGCACCGCAATATCGGCCGAATATTACCACACCACCTTCACAAGCCAGCTTATGGCCAATCTCGACATAGATCCGCACGCGGTTTATATCTACTCGTCGTCGGGAAAATCGTATTCACATGCCTTTCAGGTGGAACTGACTGTGGAGCCGGCTGAAAACCTGACACTCTCGGCAGCTTGGCGACTGACCGATGTAAAAGCCGATTACACCGGACACGGACTGACCCAGAAGCCCCTGACATCGCGCCATAAAGCGCTTTTCTCGGCCGGATTCAGCCCGAACATGGGTTTATGGCAGTTTGACGTGACTTGCGCGCTGAACGGCAGCGGACGGATGCCAACACCCTACCGGCTTGCCGACGGGGCCATGTCGTGGAGCGAGACCTATCGCCCGTATGTGCAGCTCAACGCCCAGATAACCCGGAATTTCCGCCACTGGGCCATCTATGCCGGCGGCGAGAACCTGACCAACTACCGGCAGCCGCACCCCATCGCAGGCGCCGACAATCCGTGGGGCGACAATTTCGACGCCACAATGATCTATGGCCCGCTGCAGGGCGCCATGGTCTATGTGGGTTTCAGATATAACATAACAAAATATCTCTGAAAATGAAGATAAAGACTATGATAGCCGCAGCTGCGATAGCGCTGATGACGGCATCGGCTCCGGCCACGGCCAAAGAGCCGCAGAAAGAGGCCACGGCAGTGTTTACCGTCAGCCCGAAAATGAGCTGCCAGAACTGCGAAAAGAAGATAAAGAGCAATATCCGCTTCGAGAAGGGGGTGAAAAGCATAGCCACAAGCCTCGAGAACCAGACTGTGACCATCGACTACAACCCGTCGAAAACCTCGCCCGACAAGATTGCGGCCGCTTTCAAGAAAATAGGCTACAAGGCCACCGAGGCCAAAGCCCCTGCCAAAACGGAAAAGAAGTGACCGGAAACCGGCCTGCGGCCATATCAGCGGCGCAGGTCGGATATGATGGCTGTTGCCGCCGCCGATGCCGAGGTTGAGGAACCGAGGATGCCGCGCATGCGGGCATAGCCCCGCAACATCTCGTCGCGCCCCTCGGTGCCCGGCATTATGCGTGCAAGCTCTGCGGCCACGGTCTGCTCTGTGCAGCGGTCAAGCAGAAGCTCTTTCACAATCTCGCGTCCGGCGATCAGATTGGGAAGCGACACGAAATCGCATTTTATGAAACGCTCCATTATCTTGCGGCTCAGACGCGATCCGTTAGAGCGGTAACACACCACCTGCGGGGTGCCCAGCAGGGCGGTCTCGAGTGTGGCTGTGCCGCTGGTGACCAGAGCCGCCGACGAGTTGCGCACAAGCTCGAATGTGGCGCCGGCTACAACCGGAAAGGCCGAAAACCGCGAGTAAAGCGACATGTCGATGCCCGGGGCGCCGGCAATAACCGGTGTGAACTGCGGGAAACGGCGCGCCACAGCATCCATTATCGGAAGGTTGTTACGGATTTCGCCTACGCGGCTTCCTGGCACAAGAGCCAGCAGTGGCTTGCCGTCGGGCAGACTGTGACGCAGCAGAAACTCGCCGCGTGGGGGAAGGACTGCCTCGCGCGCATCGACCTCCTCGACCGACGGATTACCCACATATGTAACCTCCAGCCCTTTGTTTCTGAAATAGCCGACCTCGAAGGGGAGGATCGAGAGAATCATGCGGCAGTAGCGGCGCATATCCTTTACGCGCCACTCTTTCCAGGCCCATACCTTAGGCGAGATGTAATAATAGACCGGAATTCCGAGCGAGCAGGCATAAGCGGCGAGCCTGAGATTGAAACTCGGATAGTCGATAAGCACAAGGGCATCAGGCCGAAAGCTTTCGATGGCCTTTTTCGCGGTCTTGAGATTGCCGAGCACCTTGCCAAGGTGGCGCACAACCTCGCTGAAACCCACGAAAGCCATGTCGCGGTAATGTATCAGCGGCGCTTTCCCGGCCGCGAGAGCCATTGAATCGCCACCAAGAAAAGTGATCTCCGCATCGCTGTCAAGCCTGACAATCTCTCTGACAAGAGAAGCTCCATGCAGATCGCCGGAGGCCTCTCCGGCCGACACAAAATATTTCATAGGCAACTTCTTATACTGACCGAATTATACGTTAAAACTGCTCCGGCGGCAGTTCGCCGGCAATATCAAGCTCTTCGAGCTTCTGCATGAATGTGGATTCATCAACACCGTCGAGACGCTCCAGAAGCTCACAGATACGGTTCCACTCGTCGGCCGGAATGGCCAGCTCACATTTGCGCGCGCTCCTGTCGAACACAAACACATAGTCGGCCAGAGCCGGATCGCCGCTGTCTGTGCGGCATCTGAACCTCTGGGTGGCCACCCACCCCTGCGGTTTGCGGCGGTCGCCGCGGGCCGAATTGACCAGCGGATACATCTCTTTCATGATCTCCACAATCTCGGCCTGACACATGTCTATTCTGCGGCGGCACTCTTCCATACGGGCCAGTGCCTCCTCATACTCGTTCTGGGCATACGCGCTGCGGTAGGGATGATTCCACAGGGCAGCACGTTTCCGCGCCTTCGTGTATGTTTCGGTATAGGTCTCTATGTCGTGGGCCGGCTGGTTCATCTGCCTTGCAAGCTCAACGATGCCGCTCAACACATGCGGCGGCTCGAAAAGAGTGTCGACAACGGTTGTGTCAGGCTCGTAGCTGTCGAAGTCATAAAGAATTCCTTCAAGCTCCGCTCTGATGCCGTGGCGGATCCGCTCATCACGGTTGCCGCATCCGGTCAGAAGAACCGGAAGCAATAAAACCACAAGCCATAGTCTCGTCATCACGTCTGTCTTTTATCAATTCTACCGCAAATATAACAAATTCCGCAAAGAATTGAAAGCGGAAACAGACCTCAGGCCTGCGGGGTGGCAAGAAACTCGCTCGGTGTCAGCCCGAACTCTTTCTTGAACACTTTTGTAAAGTAGTTCGGATCGGAATATCCGGTGCGGTAGGCAGTCTCGCTTACGTTGAACCCCTCGCGGAGCAGACGGCAGGCCGCGGCCATGCGCTTGCGGCGGATGTAATCGGTCATCGACGTGTTGAAGAAGCTCTTCATCTTGATGTGGAGCAGCGAACGCGATATGCCGAATTCGCGCGTTATGTCGGCGATGGCAAACTCTGAATTGTCGAGATTTGCCTCGACAAGGGCGTTTATGCGTGTAATAAAGTCCTTGTCGAAATTGTTGAACGCCGGAGCCTCTTCGCCGGCGTCGGCAGCTGCCGCCGCGCTGTCGGGCCCGGCAGCGCCGCCCGATTCGATGATGGAGTTGAGAAACTTGCTGCGGGCACGCAGAATGTTTTTAACCCTCAGCTCAAGAATCTGCGGGTCGAACGGTTTTGCCACATAAGCCTCGGCTCCGGCTTCGAAACCGCGCATTATGCTGTCTTCATCGTTTTTGGCCGTAAGAAGGATAACGGGTATATGCGATGTGGCCAGATCGTTTTTCAGATGCTCGCACAGCGCTATTCCGTCCATTTCGGGCATCATTACATCCGACACCACAATGTCGATGGGATATTCGGCGGTTATTTTCAGCGCCTCGCGGCCGTTGGCGGCGGTGTAGACGTTATATTTGCGGGCGAAAGTATCGGTCAGAAACGAGAGCAGCTCCGTGTTGTCCTCGACAATCAGTATCGAGGTGCGGTCGGCCGTGCGCGCATATTCGGGAATCGGGGGTTGCGAGGCGGCACCGGAGCTTACGGCCCTGCGGTAGGAGGGTTCGGGCTCTGAACTGCCTGCCGCCGTTATGCGGCATGAGGCATCGAAGGCCTCAGGCGTAACATTCAGCCTGACAATGAATGTGCTCCCCTCGCCCACTGCCGTGTCGACATTTATCGAGCCTTTATGGATCTCGACAAGCCGTTTGACCGTGGCCAGACCTATGCCCCACCCCTGATGATTGGTGTTGTAGCCGCGTTTGGTCTGGTAATATTTCCGGAATATGTTCCCGACTTCTTCGGGGGCTATGCCTATGCCGTTGTCGCGCACCTCGACACAGAGGAATATCTCTCCGCCGGCCCCCTCCTCGATCGAGGCCCTTACATCGATCTCGCCACCTTCGTGGGTGTATTTTATGGCGTTTGAGAGCAGATTGTTCAGAATGCGCTCGAGATAGGTGGTCGAGAACCACACCTCCTCGCCGTTGTTCTCGGTGTAGATTTTTATGGTTATGTTCTTCTCCTGCGCCGTTTCATAGAAGTAGCGGCACATTGTCTCGATAAACGTCAGGGGGTTGCCCTGCTGAAGATAGAGCTGGAAGTTGCCCGACTCAACACGGTTGAAGGTGACCAGCTCGTCGATAAGCCCCACCATCTTGTTGGTGTTTGTTATGGCCACACCGAGCCGCTTCGTAGAGTCGTCGCTCAACTGCTGGTGCTGGGAGATATATTTCAGGGGGGCCAGAATGAGGCTGAGAGGCGTTTTGAGCTCATGCGAGATATTGGTGAAGAACTCCATCTTCTCACGGTTCAGCTCGTCGCTTTTCTCCTTCTCGATTCTTGACATCCTGATGGCGTTTTTCTCGCTTATGCGCACTTTGGCGAAACGATAGACCACCAGCGACAACAGCAGCAACACTATGACATAGACCACAAAGGCCCACACCGACAGATAGAACGGCGGCGAGATGCGGATGACCAGCTCACGCACTGGGGCTTCGTTCCACCCCTGATCGTCGGACGAGGCCCTGACAAGCAGGCGGTAGGTGCCGGGGGCGAAATCCATGGCCGTGAAATTGCGCTGGGTGCCTACATCGCGCCAGTCTTTGTCGATTCCGTCGACAAACACCTGATAGCTGGCACCGGAAGCCGATGCCGGGTCGACTATTCCGTAGGCTATCGAGAATGTGCGCGAGGCATCGTAGTCAAGCCTCAGCTCAGAGGTCGAGTCAAGCGCCTCGTCAAGAGGGGATGCCGGGCTTCCCGGAGCCACGGGGCCATTGTTTAGAAACAGTTCCCACAGATGCACTTCGAGCGGATTTCCTCCGGGGGTCTCCACATCGGCCTGGAACGACACCAGCCCGTTGAC
>CAMWTV010000028.1 GCA_947177215.1 uncultured Muribaculaceae bacterium | reverse complement strand
CCCACCGACATCTACACTTCTAGCTTCGTCGGCATCGTCATATTTGTATAACATACAGCTTCTTCATATTGTGGAAGTGGGGCTGGCCCGTCGTCCTGAAAATGATTGACGACCGTGCCGATCTCATTGACAAGGGTGTTGAGTATGCCCAGAACGCGAAGGAGAAACTTGACAACGCGAATGTCGAGGCGCAGCGCTATGTTAGCGAGGCCCGTCACCAGCAGGCCGACATCATTGCCGAAGCCAACAAGATGAAGACCCAGATTGTCGAGGAGGCACGCGAGGAGGCTAAGAAAGAGGCCCAGAAGGTTATGGATCAGGCCAAGATTTCGATAGAGCAGAGCCGCAAGGAGGCCGAGAAGAGCCTGCGTGACGAGGTGAGCCGCTATGCGCTTGCCATCGCCGGACAGGTTACACGCGAACAGCTCAAGGATGCCGAGGCTCAGAAGCGTCTGGTAAATTCGCTTCTTGACGAGATTGAGACCAAGAACTAAGATTGAATAAGATTAAGATTGAGATCAGGTCATGAATGAAGGTTTGATTCCAAGGCGTTATGCCAAGGCGCTGCTCAAGTTTGCGATAGAGAAGAAACAGGATGCCCGCATGTATGAGCTTATGACGAATCTCGGACACAGTTTCGAGACTATGCCGGCGCTTGATGCGACGATGGCGAATCCGTTTATTGCCGCAGACAAGAAAGAGCAGCTGCTTGTGACGGCTTCAGGAGCTGACAAGACAGATTCGGCCTATCTTGATTTTCTAAAGCTGCTGGGGCAGAACAACCGCCTGCCTATGGCACGCCAGATAGCTCTGGCCTATGCCGACGATTATCGGAAGGCCAACAATATCTATCGTGTGGAAGTTGTGTCGGCAGCGCCGCTCGATGCCGAGGAAGAGGAGAGGCTCAAAAAGCTTATCTCATCCCATCTCGGAGGAGCCACGATGGAGTATGCCTCGAAAACCGATCCGGATCTTATAGGCGGATTCACTGTCAACATCGGTTCGGAAAAGCTCGATGCTTCCGTGAAGAACGAACTCAAGCAGCTCCAGTTGCGTCTGCTCGGGAAATGACAGATGCCTGAGGCGGCAGTTATGGATGGCAGGGAAAAGAACTTAGGGGAAAGGTTGAAGGAATAGTAATAACACTCTCTTATTATTTCATAAAGAATGATTAATCCAAGCGAGATTTCAGAAGTTTTAAAGCAGCAGCTTGAAAGCGTAAACAAAACGGTTGCTTTCGAGGAGGTTGGCACGGTGCTTGAAGTTGGCGACGGCGTGGCTCACGTCTATGGCCTCGACAATGTTTGTGCCAACGAGCTGGTGGAATTTGAAAACGGCGTGAAAGGCGTGGCTCTTAACCTTGAGGAAAGCAACGTGGGCGTGATTCTGCTTAACGATGTCGACAAGGTAACGGAAAACATGGCTGTGCGCCGCACCGGCGAGATCGCTTCCATTCCCGTTGGAGAGGGAGTGTTCGGCCGTGTCATCAACATCCTGGGTGAGCCTATCGATGGCCGCGGGCCTATCGAGGGCGATCTTTACCGCATGCCGCTGGAGCGTAAGGCTCCCGGTGTTATTTTCCGTCAGCCGGTTACCCAGCCGCTTCAGACCGGTATCAAGGCTGTTGACGCGATGGTGCCCATCGGCCGCGGACAGCGTGAGCTTATCATCGGCGACCGTCAGATCGGCAAGACCGCTATCGCGATCGACACTATCATAAACCAGCGCAAGAATTTCGAGCAGGGCAAGCCTGTTTATTGCATATATGTGGCGATAGGGCAGAAGGCTTCGTCGGTTGCCGCTATAGTGGAGACGCTTCGTCAGCATGGCGCTCTCGAATATACTTGTGTGGTGGCCGCTACTGCTTCTGACTCGGCTGCCATGCGTTATTACTCGCCGTTTGCCGGCGTGGCTATCGGAGAATATATCCGCGACACCGGACGCGACGCTCTGATTGTGTATGACGACTTGTCGAAACAGGCTGTGGCCTATCGCGAGATCTCGCTCATTCTTAAACGTCCTTCGGGCCGTGAGGCATATCCGGGTGATATTTTCTATCTCCATTCGCGTCTGCTTGAGCGTGCCGCCAAAATTATCGACAACCAGCAGGTGGCATCGAGCATGAATGACCTGCCGGCGGTTCTGAAACCGATGGTTAAGGGTGGCGGATCGCTTACAGCTCTTCCTATCATCGAGACCCAGGCCGGTGACGTGTCGGCATATATCCCGACTAACGTGATCTCGATCACCGACGGTCAGATCTATCTGGAAACGGCTTTGTTCAACCGCGGTATCCGTCCGGCCATCAATGTGGGTATTTCGGTGTCGCGTGTGGGCGGTAACGCTCAGATCAAGTCGATGAAGAAAGTGGCCGGAACGCTTAAGATCGACCAGGCCCAGTTCCGCGAGCTGGAGTCGTTCACAAAGTTCGGTGGAGACATCGACCCTGTGACCGCCCGTGTGATCGACCGCGGTCGCAAGAACGAGCGTCTGCTCATCCAGCCTCAGTACAAGCCCTGGGCTGTAGAGGATGAGGTGGCTGTGATTTATTGCGGTGTCAACGGTCTGCTGAGCGATGTGCCTGTAGAGAAGGTTGCCGAATTCGAGGATTCGCTGCTTCAGCTTCTGCATGCGAAGCACCAGGCAGATGTGCTTGATGTGATCGCCTCGGGACAGCTGACCGACGACTGCACCGCTAAACTGACTTCGGCTGCCAAAGAGGTTGTGGCCCGTTATAAATAAGAACAAACGACACCTCCTTCCGGTTCGTCATTGCGGGCCGGAGCGAGCGGGGTGACCAAATAAAAGAAAATTTCGATAATGGCAACATTAAGGGAACTAAAAGGACGTATCGGCTCAGTGGCATCGTCGGAGAAAATCACCGGTGCCATGAAGATGATCTCGTCGGCAAAGATGCACAAGGCCGAGCAGGCCCTGAAGCAGCTCAGACCGTTCAGAGACCAGATAGAGACGATTATCGCCAATCTGATCAGCTCTGACGCCGCTTTTTCGTCGCCTCTTATGTCGGGTCGCCCGGTCGAGAAGATGGCAGTGGCTGTGTGGGGATCGGATGACGGTCTTTGTGGCGCCTATAATGTGAATGTCTTCAAGCAGCTTCTGCGTCAGATTGCTGATTACCGCGAGAAGCTGGGAAATGATGCGGTCATTGAAATTCTGCCTGTCGGCTCCAAGATGGCCAAGGCGGTTTCGAAACTGGCGTTGCCTAATGTAAGGGTCAAGGTGCCTGAGGGCGTTGACTCGAAGAGCGGCGACGCTGCTGTGAGAGACTTTACATGGAGACTGCGCGACGCTTTTCTCAGCGGCGAATATGACCGGGTTGACATGATATACATGTCGTTCAAGAGTGTCAGCCGCCAGAGCATAGAACACACCGAGCTGCTTCCGGTAACCGACGAGGCTTTTGCCTCGACAGCATCGAAGGCAACGGGGCGTCCGTATATATTCGAGCCTTCGGCCAATGTCATTTTCACCAGGATATTGCCTATGTATCTTCTGGCGGTTGTTCAGGATGTGTTCACTGAGAACCGTGCCAGCGAGCAGGCAGCCCGTGTGATGGCTATGCAGAGTGCCAACGACAATGCCAAGAAGCTTCATGACGAGCTTCAGCTGGAGTTCAACAAACTGCGTCAGCAGGCTATTACCACGGAGCTTCTTGATATTCTCGGTGGTCAGGTGAGATAAACCGTAGTTAGATAAAAAATAAGGAAAACAGACAATAGAAAATGGGTAGTGTAAAAGATTATTTTTCATCCTTAGGGAAAGGTGTCGCAAGCCTTGTAAAGGGGCTTGAGGTGACCGGCAAGGAATTTGTCACCCCTAAGATTACTGAAAGATACCCTGAGAACCGCGACACCATGCACATAGCGCAGCGCTTCCGCGCCACGCTCGAGCTGATTTATGACGCGGAGGGCAATCATCGCTGCATTGCTTGCGGCACATGTGAGCGCAATTGTCCCAACGGCACCATCACGGTCGAGACCAAGATCGTTGATACCTGGGACGGCAAGAAGAAAAAGAAACTCGACAGGTATGTCTATGACCTCGGCAGCTGCACGTTCTGTCAGCTCTGTGTTGTGACCTGTCCGACCAATGCGCTGACTTTCAGCAATGATTTCGAGCAGGCTGTGTTCACCCGCGAGAAGCTTGTAAAGCAGCTCAATTACCTGCCTGAGAAGCCTGAACCCAAGCCTACCCCTGAGCAGATAGCCAAGCTCGAGGCAGAGAAGCAGGCCAAGATCGAGGCCGCCAAAGCCGCAGCTGCCGCCAAGAAGGCTGCCGCCCAGCCGGCAGCACCGTCGGCATCGTCTGACGACGACAAGGCTGCCAAGGCTCTTGCCGCTGCAGGGAACGATCCGGAGAAACAGCCAAAAATCAAGGCCGCTCTTGAAAAGGCCGCGAAACTGAAAGCGGAACGCGAGGCAGCAAAAGCCTCGGGCGCTGACAAAGGCGGTGCCGCCCAGTAAGTAATAAAATAAACAATCATTATATGGAATCAGTAGGAAGTATCATCGTGTATGTGGTGATCGCGCTGGCACTGGTGGTATGCTCGGTGCTCGCAGTTACCACGCGCAAGATTCTGCGCGCTGCCACATATCTGCTGTTCTCGCTTTTTGCCACTGCGGCTCTCTATTTCAAACTCGATTATGAGTTTCTGGGGGCTGTGCAGATCGCGGTATATGCGGGCGGTATTGTGGTGTTGTTCGTGTTCTCGATTCTCTTGACGAGTCACCCGGGCGACAACAGCGCCAAACTCGCTTCGAAGAAGCGTGTCTACGGTCTGGCCGGAGCGCTTGCCATGCTTGCAGTGGCAGGATATTCGCTTGTCAGCCGTGCTTCATTCCTGACTGCCACAGCCACCGGCGAGAATCCTGTCATGGAGGAGATCGGCATGAAGCTTATGGGCAGCGGTCACGGAGAGTATCTGCTCCCGTTTGAAGCGATAAGTGTGTTATTACTGGCATGTATCATCGGCGGCGTTGTCATCGCCCGCAAACGCTAAGAGCAGGAGGAAAAGAGTAATGGAAATAACAATGCTATATTACCTTATACCGAGCCTTATCATGTTCTGCTGCGGCGTTTACGGCTTTATCACACGCCGCAATATGATCGCCATACTGATCTCGCTCGAGCTGATGCTCAACTCGGTGGATATAAATTTCGCGGTCTTCAACCGTTTCCTTTTTCCCGGAGAGCTTGAAGGGATGTTCTTCACGCTGTTCGCCATAGGAATCGCTGCGGCCGAGACTGCGCTTGCGATCGCTATCATCATCAATGTGTTCCGCGTTTCAGAGAAAATCGACGTGAGCGACGTAACTAAAATGAAATTCTAAAAGCGCCATTTATGGAACCTGTAATACCTATCATTATCCTTGCCCTGCCGTTGACCATGTTTCTGGTTCTCGGTCTGTTCGGCCATAAGATGAAACATCCGGTGGCGGGTGTGCTCGGAACTGCGGGTATGGGCGTCACTATGGTGCTTGCCTATATCACCGCATTCACTTACTTTTTTTCAGGCAATCCTGAATTTATCGATGCTGACACACATACACGCCTTCAGGCGATAGTGTTCAACGTTGACTGGCTTGCCTTCACCGATTCGCTTGTAATCCGTCTGGGCTTCCTGCTCGATCCGATTTCGGCATTGCTTCTGGTTGTCATCACAACAATCTCGTTTATGGTGCACCTTTACAGCAATGGTTATATGCGCGACCATCATGGCGTGTGGGAGACCGGTTTCCAGCGTTTCTACGCATTCCTTTCGCTGTTCAGCTTCTCTATGCTCGGCCTGGTGGTTGCCACCAATATTTTCCAGATGTATATCTTCTGGGAGCTTGTGGGCGCGTCGTCGTATCTGCTGATCGGATTCTATTACACCAAGCCGTCGGCTGTGTCGGCTTCAAAGAAGGCGTTTATCGTGACCCGTTTCGCCGACCTCGGATTTCTGCTCGGCATCCTGGTGCTCAGTTTCTATACCGGTACGTTCAATTTCACCGATTTCACCTCGACCGAGGTTGCCGAAGGTGTGTATCGTGTGAGCGAGGGAACCGCCGAGGGTATCCGTGCCATGATCCAGAACAGCGCCGCTCCGATGTTTATGGGGGCGTCAGTGCTGACATGGGCGCTTGTGCTCATCTTCATGGGAGGTATGGGTAAGTCGGCCATGATGCCTCTGCACATCTGGCTTCCCGACGCGATGGAAGGCCCGACGCCGGTATCAGCACTTATCCACGCCGCTACGATGGTTGTGGCCGGTGTGTATCTGGTGGCCCGTCTGTTCCCCCTCTATCTGATGGAGGAGGCCTCGCTCAACATAATTGTGGTTGTAGGTGCTCTGACGGCGCTTTATGCCGCCATGGTTGCCTGCACACAGATCGACATCAAGCGTGTGCTTGCCTTCTCGACCATCTCGCAGATCGCATTCATGATGGTGTCGCTGGGTGTTGCCCGTCCGGAGTTCCATCACGGACTCGGTTACATGGCCGGTATGTTCCACCTGTTCACCCACGCCATGTTCAAGGCTCTGCTTTTCCTCTGTGCCGGCGCGCTTATCCATGCTATCGGCTCGAACGACTATACGGCCATGCACGGACTTAGAAAGCATATGCCTATCACTCATATCACATTCCTTATCGGCTGTCTGGCCATCGCGGGTATCATTCCGTTCGCCGGATTCTTCTCGAAAGACGAGATCCTTACGGCCACACTCGGGCATTCGACACTGTGGTATGTGTGGATGTCGCTGGTGGCAGGTCTGACCGCATTCTACATGTTCCGTCTGTATTACCTGATTTTCTGGTGGAAGGAACATAAGGTTCCCGCCGGTCATCACGCGCCTCATGATCAGCCCTGGACAATGACTCTGCCTCTGGTTATTCTGGCGGTGGTATCGTGTCTGGCCGGATTTGTTCCTTTCGGCAATCTGGTGACCTGGAACGGTGAGGAGATGTTCGAGAGCGTTTCGTTTATCACGAATCTGAAGGCTCTTGACTGGACAGTGGCTTCTGTGAGCCTCGCTGTGGCTGTGGTTGCTATCCTTCTGGCCACTGTGATGTATAAGAAAGAGAATCCTCTGCCCTCGAAGATGAAAAACGCCCTTCCCGCTCTGTGGCGCTGGTGTCACCACCGTTTCTACTGGGACGAGCTTTACATGTTCATCACCCACAAGATCATTTTCGGTTGCATAAGCAAGCCTATCGCCTGGTTTGACCGCCATATTGTGGACGGCACGATGGACGGTATCGCTTATGTAGTCCAGAGATCGTCATATGCCATCCGCACGCTCCAGTCGGGCAACATCCAGAAGTATGTCTGGGTTTATCTTATCGGTGCCCTGCTTCTCGGCGCTGTAACCGCTGTCTGCCTGATGTGATTTGCAGTGGGTTTTAACAGATACCAATAGAAACACAGTAAAAAATAGTAACAGAAATGTTTTCGAATATACTGATTTATTTCGTGATTATCCCGTTGCTGATGCTTGCGGGATTCGCCCTCTGCCGCAACGACAAGCAGATCCGGGCGGTGGCTGTGACGGGTTCGATAGCCCTGATGGCCCTGTCGGCGTGGCTTCTTGTCGATTATCTGGCGTTGCGTAAGGCCGGAGAGACAGCCGAGATGCTTTACACCGGCTCATGGGAATGGTTCGGCCCGCTCAACATCTGCCTTGCGGTGGGAGTTGACGGCGTTTCGATAGCCATGCTTATCCTTTCGTCGATAATAGTTTTTGCAGGTTCGTTCGCATCGTGGAAGATTGACAACGCGCGTCACTTCTTCATGTGGCTTCTGCTGCTGTCGACCGGAGTTTTCGGATTCTTCATCACAGTCGACCTCTTCACCATGTTCATGTTCTATGAGGTGGCTCTGATCCCGATGTATCTTCTGATAGGCCAGTGGGGCACAGGGCGCAAGGAGTATTCGGCCATGAAGCTTACGCTTATGCTTATGGGCGGTTCTGCATTCCTGATGCTCAGTCTTATCGGCATATACTATCATTCGGCTCCCGAAGGTGGCCAGCTGACATGGAATATCCTTGAGATCTCTCAGAACGCCTCGATCAGCAAAGACTGGCAGTATTTCCTGTTCCCGATGTGCTTTGTCGGATTCGGTGTGCTTGGTGCGATGTTCCCCTTCCACACCTGGAGCCCTGACGGTCATGCCTGCGCTCCGACGGCAGTGTCGATGCTTCACGCCGGTGTGCTTATGAAGCTCGGCGGATACGGCTGCTTCCGCGTGGCTATGTATCTGATGCCTGAGGCTGCCAACGACCTTGCCTGGATTTTCCTGATCCTTACCGGTGTCTCGGTGGTTTACGGTGCGTTTTCGGCCTGTGTGCAGACCGACCTCAAATATATCAACGCCTATTCGTCGGTGTCGCACTGCGGCATGGTGCTGTTCGCCATTCTGATGATCAACACCACGGCGTTGACCGGAGCTATCATGCAGATGCTTTCGCATGGTCTTATGACGGCTCTCTTCTTCGCTCTCATCGGTATGATCTATGGCCGCACCCACACAAGAGATATCCGTCTGATGGGTGGTCTGATGAAGATAATGCCTTTCCTCGGAGTCGGCTATGTCATTGCCGGTATGGCTTCGCTGGGTCTGCCCGGTCTGAGCGGTTTCGTGGCTGAGATGACTATTTTCGTGGGTTCTTTCGAACATGCCGATATGTTCCACCGCACATTCACGGTTATCGCATGCTCATCGATTGTGATCACTGCGGTCTATATTCTCCGTGTTGTGGGCAAGCTTCTGTTCGGCCCCGTGCAGGACGAGCATCATCTGCAGCTCACCGACGCCACATGGTGGGAGCGTCTGTCGGTAATCACTCTCATCGTGAGTGTGGCTGCCATAGGCTGTTTCCCCAATTTCTTCGAGTCGCTAATCAAGTTCACCTTCAGCCCGGAGATTTTCCGCGCCATAGGCCTCTAAACTACCAATAACTGAACAAGATGGATTATTCTCAATTTCTTGCAATGAGACAGGAGCTCGGTGTGCTCATCGTTTTCCTGCTGGTATTCCTTTACGACACGTTCATGCCTAAAAAGGCGCTCAACGCCACAGCCGGTTTCACCGCCATATTGTTTCTGCTTTTCACAGTGGCAAGCTTCGTATGGGGCAATGTCGGAACGGTCGATGCGTTTTCAGGGATGTATAGCACATCGCCTGTGTGCTCGATGATCAAGAACATTCTTAATGTAGGTGTGCTGATTGTTCTTATCCAGTCGGTGCGCTGGACTAACGGAGAGCTGATGACAGTGCGCCGCGGCGAGTTTTACGAGCTGCTGCTTGTAACGCTGTTCGGCATGTATCTGATGATCTCGGCACGCCACTTCCTGCTGTTTGTGATCGGTCTGGAATCGGCATCGCTTCCTCTGGCCGCTATGGTGGCTATGGACAAGAACCGTTACGAAAGCCATGAGGCCGCCATCAAGTATATTCTCACGGCGGTGTTCTCTTCGGCTATCTTCATGATGGGTCTGTCGTTTGTCTACGGTCTTGCCGGATCGCTTTATTTCAACGATATCGCGCTGCAGCTCGGCACACAGGCCGACACTCTTCTTGTGGTGGCTCTTGCGTTTGTGATTTCGGGTGTTGGTTTCAAGCTTTCGCTTGTGCCGTTCCACCTGTGGACAGCCGATGTCTATCAGGGCGCTCCCACTTCGGTTACCTCTTATCTGTCGGTTATCTCGAAGGGTGCTGCGGCTTTCGCTTTCCTGGTAATTCTGGTGCAGGTTTTCGGTCAGTTCTATTCGGCTGCATGGGAGTGGATGCTCTATGCGCTCATCATTGTCACCATTACTGTCGGTAACCTGTTTGCAATCCGCCAGAAAAACATGAAACGCTTCCTGGCGTTCTCTTCCATCTCTCAGGCCGGTTATATCATGCTCGGTATCGTAGGCTGCAATGAGATGGGTCTGGCCGCGATGATGTATTATATCCTTGTCTACATCTTCTCGAATCTCGCTGCGTTCGGTGTTATCGGCGCTATCGAGAACCAGACAGGCAAGGTGGATATGACAGACTATAACGGTCTGTCGAGGAGCAACCCCTGGCTTGCGTTCGCCATGATGCTTGCCATGTTCTCTCTGGCGGGAATTCCTCCGTTCGCCGGTTTCTTCAGCAAGTTCTTTATCTTCACATCGGCGATAAATCAGGGTTCGACAGCGATATATATTCTGGTGCTCATCGCGCTTATCAACACTATCGCATCGCTCTATTATTACCTGCTTGTTGTAAAGGCTATGTATATATCGCCAGAAGAGCCTCAGATTCCGGCATTCCGTTCGGCTTGCAGCGAGCGTCTGGGAATGTGGATCTGTGTTGCCGGAGTGATTGCGCTCGGTATCGTAAGCTTCTTCTACAACAGCATTATCGAGGCAGCTGCCGGAAGCAACCTGTTTGCTTTCATAGGCTGATCCTGAATAAAGTCTGAACATATATAAAGGCCGTTTTTCAAGCTTGAAATCTTGAGAGACGGCCTTTATTGTGTCCCGAAGGTTATTGTGTTTTGCAAAGCGTTTTTGAATGCGAATGCTGATGTCAGAAAACGGTTTATTCAAGTTGGACGAGAATGACCGGGTGGTGATGTGCCGTATTCCGATAAGGAGCGGATAGGGATTGTTGGAATAGTTGTGGCAGAGCGCTTCAGATGGCCGGTGTCAGGGGGTAAGGGTTCGGGAACCCGGAGAAGGATGGTGGCTGAATCTGCACCATGGAGCGATTGCTGACAGACCATTCTGACGGCTTCCTTGCCATATGGGTATGAGAAAGGGCCATGTGTCAGATGGTGAATTCTGACATATGGCCCGATAATGTGGGGTTGAGGCTGCTTACTGGAGTGTGCCTGCCTCGGCCTGCTGGATCATGTTTTTGTCGGCGGTGATGTAGATTTCAACGCGACGGTTCTGTGCGCGTCCTTCAGCGGTATCGTTCGATGCCACATAGTCGGCCATAGGTATGCCCTGAGCCGAGAGACGTGTGGGAGCGATTCCGCTGTTTGCGAGGAAGCTCTCAACTGCTGCAGAGCGACCGTTGGCCACGCGTGTGTTTACTTCCATCGAGCCGGTGTTGTCGGTGAATCCGTAGATCTGCACATCAGTGTCGGGGTTGTTGCGCAGTGAGTTGGCGAACTGAGCGAGTTCTTTTTTCGCGGTAGCACTGAGTGAAGTTCCGTTGGTGGGGAAGAGGATGCCGCCGGGGAAGGTTACCTTGATGGCCTGAAGTCCGTTCTGGTCGGTAACGGTCTCAACATCGGCTTCTGCCAGCTGCTGTTTGAGCTCTTCGGCCTGTTTGTCCATTTTCTTGCCTATGAGGGCGCCGGCTCCGGTTCCGACTGCGGCACCGACTGCGGCACCGATAGCAGCGCCTTTACCTCCGCCGATAAGTGCTCCGATGCCGGCTCCGAGGGCTCCGCCACCGCCGCCGCCTATGAGGGCGCCTTTTCCGGTGTTTGTCATAGAGCTACATCCGGTCATCATGATGCACGCTGTCAGCGCGGCGCAGCATAAAGTCTTTAATGATTTCATTGCGAACTGTTATTAAGTTAATAGTGTTAATTTATTCTGCGATGCAAAGATAAGAAATTATTTTTAAAATGCCTTATCCTGCGGTAGGTCACACATTTATTATACAATCGCGTGTGTGTTATTGTTGTCGGAGAGTATGTATTTTTTATTCATGGGGAGGTTGGAATATTGAAAAAATTCAGTAAATTCGCGGTATAATATTCGTGGAAAACTTCAATTGATTCAAACCGAAACGGTTTATAAGCGGCTGAAAAGACCATGAATATCTGCGGATCCGCATTTTAATATGACTGTGGCGTCCGGGATGGAATTTAACGGATAGGCTTTATGTCACGCACATCATTAAAAAACAACTCGCACAAAAAACTCCTGTGTCATCTGGGCGCGTTACTGGTAGTCACCATGTGGGGTGGCTCGTTTGTGAGCACCAAGGTACTGATCAATCATAATCTGGGGCCGGTCGAGATTTATATCTATCGTTTTGTAATGGCTTATCTGCTTGTGCTTGCCATGTGCCACAAGAAGATTCTTGCCAACAACTGGCGCGACGAGTTTCTGTTTCTTGTGTGCGGCCTCTGTGGCAGTTCGATCTATTTTATAGCGGAGAATAATGCAGTGGAGTACACGCGTGTGTCGGATGTGTCGATGATCACCACTCTTTCGCCGTTGCTGACAACTCTGCTTATAGGGGCGCTCTATAAAAATGAAAGACCCGGCAAGTGGACATATCTGAGTTCGCTTATTGCGTTTATGGGGGTGGGGTGCATTATTTTCAAAGACGGATTCAGCTCAATGGCGGATTCATCGGGGCCTGATGCGCTGAGCACAACGATTGGCGATCTGCTGGCTCTCGGAGCGGCTTTTTCGTGGGCCATATACGCGGTTGTGTTACGTAAGCTAAATGTTACTTATTCGGCACAGTTCGTGACCCGTAAAACGTTTTTCTACGGTCTGATAACGGCTTTGCCTTTCTGGGCTGTCTCGGCCGAGCCGATTTCGCCTCTCGGGCAGCTGATGTCGGTCGAGGTTATCTGCAATCTGCTTTTCCTCGGACTGCTGTGTTCGATGCTCGCCTATATCCTGTGGTCGGGCGTTATGAATACTCTCGGTGCCATAACCACCAACAACTATCTCTATGTGCAGCCTATATGCACTATGATAATAGCGGCCATTCTGTTTGACAATGATCCGATAACGGCCATGGGTTGTTTCGGGGCGCTGCTGATCATAGGCGGTCTGTGGTTCGGCGATTTTATGAACAGGCGCGCTGCCGGAGGTGCGGCCTGACCGCTGTGGCTTCCGGCGCTGTGGCGCCGGCTGATCTATAGATAACAAAAAAACGCCATGCGAAAGCATGACGTTTTTTTGTAGCGGGATCGAGAATTGAACTCGAGACCTCCGGGTTATGAATCCGACGCTCTAACCAACTGAGCTATCCCGCCTCATTTGCGAGTGCAAAGTTATAACAGATTTTTGAAATCTCCAAATTTTCCTGTAAAAATTTGTGACGTTTTTTTCGAGGAAAGCGGTTTCAGGTCGGGCAGGAGGTTGTGGTAAGAAGCGGAATGGTTATCAGATGTGAAAAGAGCACGGCTAAGTTGGGCATGTGGGAGAAAAACCGTAACTTTGCGGTTCGGGGGATGTAACAGCAAAAAATTATATTTAAAGATATATCGGAAAATGGCACAACAGGAAGATGTGTTTAAGAAAATAGTTTCCCATGCGAAAGAGTATGGGTTTGTGTTTCAGTCAAGCGAAATCTACGACGGCCTTTCGGCAGTCTATGACTATGGCCAGAACGGCGTAGAGCTGAAAAACAATATCAAGCGCTACTGGTGGGAGTCGATGACCCTTCTCCATGAGAATATCGTTGGAATCGATTCAGCCATTTTCATGCACCCTACGATCTGGAAGGCTTCGGGGCATGTCGACGCGTTTAACGATCCGTTGATCGACAACCGCGACTCGAAGAAGCGTTATCGTGCCGATGTGCTTATCGAGGAGCAGATTGCCAAAATCGAGGACAAGATAGAGAAAGAGGTGGCCAAGGCTGCCAAGCGTTTCGGCGAGAGCTTCGACGAGGCTCTGTTCCGCCAGACCAATCCCCGTGTCGCCGAGCACAAGGCCAAACGCGATGCCCTGCACCAGCGTTTCTCCGACGCCATGAATGCCAATGACCTTGACGAGCTGCGCCAGATCATTATCGACGAGGAGATCGTGGATCCGATCAGCGGCACTAAGAACTGGACAGACGTGCGCCAGTTCAATCTCATGTTCAAGACCGAGATGGGTTCTACGGCCGACGGAGCCATGGCAGTGTATCTGCGTCCGGAAACGGCCCAGGGCATTTTCGTGAACTATCTCAATGTGCAGAAAACCGGCCGCATGCGCATTCCGTTCGGTATCGCCCAGATCGGTAAGGCGTTCCGCAACGAGATTGTGGCCCGTCAGTTTATTTTCCGCATGCGCGAGTTCGAGCAGATGGAGATGCAGTTCTTTGTGCGTCCGGGTTCTGAGCTCGAATGGTTCTCGAAGTGGAAAGAAACGCGTCTGAAATGGCACAAGGCCCTTGGCCTCGGCGATGAGAAATATCGTTATCACGATCATGAGAAGCTGGCCCACTATGCCAACGCCGCCACTGACATCGAGTTCCAGATGCCCTTCGGCTTCAAGGAGGTTGAGGGAATCCACTCACGCACCAATTTCGACCTTTCGCAGCATGAGAAGTTCTCGGGCAAGAAAATCCAGTATTTCGATCCGGAACTTAACGAGAGCTAT
Source organism: uncultured Muribaculaceae bacterium (assembly GCA_947177215.1). Taxonomy (GTDB): domain Bacteria; phylum Bacteroidota; class Bacteroidia; order Bacteroidales; family Muribaculaceae; genus UBA7173. Next base: position 1,129 of record CAMWTV010000028.1, on the reverse strand, counting down.
ATCCCTTATGTGATCGAGACATCGATAGGTGTTGACCGCATGTTCCTCAGTGTTATGTGTTCGGCCTATGAGGAGCAGGCTCTGGAGGGTGGCGACACCCGCGTGGTGCTCCATCTGCCCGAGGCTTTGGCTCCGGTGAAGTGTGCCGTGATGCCGCTTGTGCGCAAAGACGGTCTTCCCGAGAAGGCGCGCGAGATTGTGAACGATCTCAAGTTTGACTTCAACACCCATTACGAGGAGAAGGATTCGATAGGAAAGCGCTACCGCCGCCAGGATGCCATCGGCACTCCGTTCTGCATCACGGTTGACCATCAGACTCTGGAAGACAATACCGTTACTCTGCGTGAGCGCGACTCGATGGAGCAGAAGCGTGTGAATATTGCCGATCTGCACGCTCTGATTCATGACCGCGTGAGTCTGAACAGCCTTCTCCGCAAGCTTGGCTGAACCATACGGCGCCGGGCGGAGTTATTAAAACAGGAAAGTAGCGGTCTGAAACAGACCGCCTTTCCGTAAACCAAATTTTCAGAAGATATGAAGAAAGGTGCTATAACAGGTGTGGTAATCGTGGCATTGCTGGTGTTTCTTTTTGCCGGCGGATGCTCGCAGTATAACGGAATGGTGTCGGCCGACCAGGCTGTTGAAAAACAGTGGGGCCAGGTCGAGAACCAGTATCAGCGCCGTGCAGATCTGATTCCGAATCTCGTGAATACGGTGAAAGGCTATGCCGCCCATGAAAGCGAGACTCTCGAGGCGGTGACAAACGCCCGTGCCGGACTGACGAAGGCCTACAACGATGCCAATGAAATGACTCCCGAAGAGGCCCAGCAGAATCTCGAGACCTATCAGCAGCGTCAGAGCGCTCTGAAAGGCGCCCTCGACATCTATGTCAATGCTGTGCGCGAGGCTTATCCTGACCTGAAGGCCAATGAGAACTTCATGAACCTGCAGGCGCAGCTCGAGGGAACTGAAAACCGTATCGCCACCGAGCGGATGCGCTATAACGAGGTTGTGGAGACGTATAACAACAAAGTGCTCCGTTTTCCGGGCAATATTTTCGCAGGCCTGTTTCATTTTGACCGCAAACAGATGTTCAAGGCCGAAGAGGGTGCCCAGCATGCTCCTAAGG
>CAMWTV010000027.1 GCA_947177215.1 uncultured Muribaculaceae bacterium | reverse complement strand
AAAATTTGTCGGGCTATTCAGAGCGAAATTTTGCACTTCGTTCTTGAATCTTCACAAAATGTTTTTTTCGGATTAATTCGCTAATTTTGCGTTTGTCTGTTGATTGTGGGTAGGTTTGGAGGTTAGATTGTAAACGTAAACAAAATGGCGATGAGCGGATTATGGAACAATATTGTGGAGTATGAGCCGGTAATTATGGGTGTATTATCTGGCGCATTATCGGTTGTTGTCTATAATGTCATAGACAGGAAGCTTACGCAAAAAATAAAAGGTAACTGGCGTTTTGTTCTGGTGCTGTCAATCACAATTGTGCTGATTGCTGCAATCAGTCTGGTTTTAAAATTGATTGTTGGAGGTAGAGAGGCCTTCTTGAGCGATTTGTAATCAGATGTAGTGGTATTCTTCTCAGATTACACGGAAGTGTCGAAGGGCATTATGTATGCCGTTGTCGTCGACAGATGTGGTTATGTAGTCGGCCACTGATTTGACGTTATCTCCGGCGTTGCCCATGGCTATGCCGGTGCCTGCTGCTTCGATGATGGCTATATCGTTGCCGCCATCTCCAAAAGCCATTGTTTCTGAAATGTCGAATCCAAACCACGACGCCATTTCCATCAGTCCTTTGGCTTTGTTTACGCCTCGGGCGGTTATGTCGGTGAATGCCGGATACCAACGGCTTGACGTGACGTTTTCAAGCAGTGGCAATATCTCTTTTTCCTGTTCTTCGGTGATTATCGGAGTGAGCTGCAATATGGGTTGTGAAATCATCTGGTTCAATGGAAGCGCGTCAATGCCGTTTATGTCGAGTAGCTCTGCGAATATGCCTGTTGCTTCCGGCGATGGATTATACATTGACAGGTTGTGAGTTCCGACCATTATGGATGAAAAATTCATTTCATCGGCTTTGCGGGCCAATGTCGTTACATCTGCAGGGGATATGGGTGTACACGAGATTATTGTGTCGCCGCAAAAACAGTATGCTCCATTAGCGGTTATATATCCATCGACGAGATGTGCAATATCTCCGATGTTGTTTATCAGTGCATATGGCCTTCCGGTCGATATGAATATCTTTATGCCGCGGGCTTTGGCGGCTGTCAGCGCCTCTATTGCAGATGCCGGAATTTTGTGGGTGTTGAAGCTTACAAGCGTTCCGTCGATATCGAAAAACAGAGCTTTTATCATGATGATGAGTTTGGTTTCGAAGGGCAAAGTTACTCAAGCCGAGACAAACCGCCATGTTGTTGTAAGGTTTTAACATTTATGCAAAAGCATTATATCTTTATTTAAAAAACATTGAGCCGCTCCTCACGGGGCTGCCCAATGTTTTTCCAATATTTTGCGACTTGCTGTGTCGTTAAGCGCAAAATATATACAAACCTAACATAAAACACGATTATTCTTTTTCATCGGCAATGATGCCGGAATGCTCAACTGAGCTAAAATACTAACCCTAAAAACTAATTCCTAAATTCTTAATCAAACAAATCCTTTTGTCTTTAATCCAGCAACCGAGGAATTTTTTTGTGGGATGTTCCTGATTGCATTGCAAAATTAACGGGCTTATTTGATTCTGTCAATAGGGGAAGTGCCGAGTATGGGCTATATATAGAAATATATAAATTGTATTATTTATAAACAATCTGATATAGAGGTGTTTAAATAGTTGTGTCCGGACTTGCGATATAGACATAAATATAGTTCGAAATATGGCTGATATCTCGGATTAATGGCTATAATGATAGCATGTCGAGGAATTTTCTACGGTCAATTACCCGGATTTCGTGGGGGGTGTAATCTATAAGTCCGCGATCGCGCAGGTTGTTTAGTGCTGCCAACAGTGACTGGCGTGGAACTCCGAATACAGTGTACATGTCTTTGTGGCGGCATTCAAGCACTATATCTTTGCCATTGTTCTGGGTGAGCGCCACTATCCAATAAATGATTCGTTGTTCAAGATTGCCGGAAGTCAGAGCAAGCACTCCTTCGACAGACATCTGTGCGTTCATTGAAAGCAGATTCAGATAATTGAACAGGAATACGGGATCGCTGTTGATGATGCGCAGATAGTCGGATTTGTCAATCTGCATTATGCCGGTCTCGCCGATGGCTTTCACGCTTGCAGGATAGTGTGTGGTTTTGCCGAAAAAGAAATCGGGGCATATTACATCGGGAGCCTGAAGTGTCTGTGAGACGCGGAACCGGTTGGACGGATTTGAAATTGTCAGACGTGCCTCGCCGGTTATAATGGATTTTATATGGGTGCATGGCTCACCTGCTGTTACAATTGTTTCGCCATCGGCGTATTTAAGAAAATGGAATTTGTTTTTGCCTATGATATCAGATATTTTCTGATGAGATACCCCGGCAAACAACGGAAGGCCTAAAAGGGTTTCATACATGCTATCCATAAATAAACAGTTTTATCGCATTGAGCGATGGTTTATAAATGTTCTCGCCATAAGGGTGGGAAAGGATTATCGAAATTATAACATATCAGATTCGTAAAAAGTTAGCATCTGATGTAAATGCGGATAAGGCAGATTCCGTATGGCTGATGTGTCTGCGCGCGCAGGTAGATTCAGGTAGATTCAGGTGCCTGCCGACAGGAATCTAACCAATGTATTAAGTTTTGACTTTTACGGTTTGTGCTCGCGTGCTTGTTTTTCATGCCTGAAAATCTGCAGGGAGTTTACGGTGTTGTGCCACGCCACATATGCTGCCGGCGCGACGGAGACGATCGGATTGAGATAGCTTAGAGCGAGCCAGACTGCGAGAACGGTGTTTTTTTGTCCGAGGCTCTGCGCTCCTGAAACAGGATCGCCGTAATGGCTGCCGATTTTGCGGCCGATATAGAATTGCAGAAGGCATGCAGCGCCTGAGACGATGGCGAGAAGAATGATTTCGGGAATCATTGACGCGGGCTCTTTCAGGATGAAGCTCACTGAGTTTCCGACTACAATCAGAAGTGCGAATGCCCAGATGTAGAATGAAAGTCCCTGATGAGAGGCGATGCCCGAATGAGTTTTCGGAGAAAAGCGGCGTAAAAGCAGAGCGATAGCCAGCGGGCCAAGAATGAGAGGGAGCACGGTTGTGGCTATTGAAACCAGCGATGTGGAAAATGAAATATGGGTGGTTTCAGCAGATGCTCCTGACATCCATGTAAGGAGCACTGGTGCCAGAACGGCTACTGCGGTGTGGCTGAAAAGAGAGTATGTGGCGACACGAGAAACCGAGCCTCCTAACATTCCGGCGACTACCGGGGCTGCCGTGGCCGTCGGGCAGAATACACATAAGAAGCCCCCCATGGCTATTATGTTTCCTGCCGGCAATAATGCGAAGTAAATGGCCAGTGATCCTGCAATCTGAACGGCCAGCAACCACCAGATATACGGGCCTATCCGGAAGTCGGAGAGTCTGATTCTGCAGTAGGTTATAAGCAGCATTATGAAAATCAGATATTTTGACAGGAATGCAACATAGCCGATGTAGTTGTGCAGAACTATGCCGAGCAACATCGAGATAGGGAGCATCCATGGTTTGAGGCGCTGTTGGAAAGCGGATATTTTCATACTCGTGAGGGTTTAAGCCAAATACCACTTGCCTCTGCGACCGGAAAGCCGTAGCAGTGCAAGTGGTATCGGATTTTAAGTAGTCTGTAAGTGTCCGGTCGCGGCATGGGCTTCAGGGTGTGCCATGTCAGGATGCCGGATTCAGGCGAATTTCGAGAAGTCGACTTTTCTCATGTCGCCGGACTCGGCAAACTCGGTATGGAATGCGAATGCGGCGTTTAGGGTAGCGGGAGTCTGGCCACCTTTGCTCAGTTTGAGGTAGTCGCGCAGAATCGGGCGATAGTCGGGATGAGCGCAGTTTTCGATAATTTCGTGAGCGCGCTGCAGGGGGTCTTTGGCGCGGAGATCGGCTATGCCCTGGTCTGTGATCAGTATGTCGACTGAGTGTTCGCTGTGGTCGGCATGCGACACCATGGGCACGATGTTGCTGATAAGGCCTTCTTTGGTGACCGAAGGACACGAGAAGATGGAGATATAAGCGTTGCGGGTGAAGTCGCCTGAGCCACCGATGCCATTCATCATGCGTGTGCCGAGCACGTGTGTCGAGTTGACGCATCCGAAGATGTCGGCCTCAAGGGCTGTGTTCATTGCGATCACGCCGAGACGGCGGATAACTTCGGGGTTGTTGGAGATTTCGGCCGGACGCATCAGGATCTTGTCGTGGAAGAAGTCGAGATCTGCAAACAGCTGCGACTCGACTTCGTTGGAGAAGGTCATAGAGCAGGTGCTTGCGAATGTGCATTTTCCTGTGCGGAGGAGCTCGAGTACGGAATCCTGGACTACTTCGGTGTACATCATGAAGCTGGGCAGTTCCTTGTCCATGCAGAGGTAGTTGAGCACTGCGTTGGCCACGTTGCCCACACCGCTCTGGAGAGGAAGGAATTCTTTGGGAATACGTCCTTTCTGGTATTCGCTTACGAGGAAACGCACTACGTTTGCTCCGATTTTTTCAGAAACTGCATCGGGTTTTGTGAATGATTTCACACCGTCGAGTTCGTTTGTGCGCACGATGCCACGGATTTTTCCCGGATCTACTTTAAGGGTCGGGCGACCGATGCGGTCGTTTGGCGCATAGATGGGTATCTCGCGGCGGTGAGGGGGATCGAGCGGCAGATAGATGTCGTGCATGCCGAGGAGCGACTGCGGCAGGGCTTCGTTAAGTTCGATGAAGATGTGTTTCGCTCTGGGTGCATAGGTGGGGATGTTTCCGAGACCGCATCCGAGCAGAATCTCGCCGTCTTCTGACACTGCAGCCGCCTCGATAACGGCTACATCGGTGTCGCCGTAGAATCCATAGCGTGTTTCCTGTGCCATTTCAGACAGGTGCCGGTCGAAATAGTGCGCGTCGTGTGAGTTGATGCGTTTGCGCAGGTCGGGCGTGTTCTGATATGGGGCGCGCATGTTGATGGCGTTGTTGCGTGAGAGGATGCCATCGACATGATCGTTGGTCGACGCGCCTGTAAAGATGTTGATCTTGAAGTCGCGACCTTCGGCGTGTTCGCGTTCAGCCTTGTGGGCAACAGCTTCGAGAATGGCTTTTGGGTTACCGGGAGCTGTGAAACCGGAAAGACCGACTGTGTTGCCATTCGTAATCATTTCAGCCGCCTCTTCAGCGGTGATAAAATTATAAGCCATAGCAGTTTTTTAAGGTTAAAGGGCTGTTTGTGGCAGCCGCTAACGTGTATATTTGGGTTTATGCTCCGTAATGCGGAGCGTCTGACGGAAACGGCGGCAGAAAAGTTTTGCAAGAACGCCTCGTTTTCGTAATTTTGTGCAAAAATATGATTTTTGCGTTCAACAGACAAATTCCAGAGTCTGTTTTATAGCACATTTGCTGACGGGACGATTGAGAAACCATGGCGCGGAATTTGTCGTGCGGGGTTCGGATTCGGTTGACCGATGCCGGTGATGTGACGAAGGCGCATAGGAAACTAAAGCTTATGACAACTCAGAAGAATGCGGTTCAGGAGGGAGTAAATCCGGAACCAGATAAGAAGACCCTGTTCATAGAAACATATGGCTGCCAGATGAATGTGGCTGACAGCGAGGTTGTGGCATCGATTATGGAGACTGCCGGTTATGAACCGGCGGAGAATGTGGAATCGGCCGATGCTGTTTTACTTAATACGTGCTCGATCAGGGATAACGCCGAGCAGAAGATTGTTTCGCGTCTGCAATATCTGGGTTCGATAAAGCGCCAGAAGGGGCGTCGCAATTTTGTTGTAGGGGTTATAGGCTGTATGGCCGAGAGGGTTAAGGAGACTCTGATCAACGATATGGGTGTTGATCTGGTGGCAGGCCCTGACTCGTATATGGATCTGCCTAACCTGTTCGCATCGGTCGAGGCGGGTGAGAAGGCTATCAATGTGGAACTCAGCACCACCGAGACTTACCGTGACATAATTCCGAAAAGGATAGGGGGGAGCAAGGTTGGCGGTTTCGTGAGCATAATGCGCGGATGCAACAATTTCTGTTCATACTGCATAGTGCCTTATACCAGAGGGCGCGAGCGGAGCAGGGAGGCGCGCAGTGTGCTTAACGAAGTTGAAGATCTGAGAGCCAGAGGTTTCAAGGAGGTGACTCTTCTGGGGCAGAATGTGAACAGTTACCGTTATGAGGACGAATCGGGCCGTGTGATAGATTTCGCAGGCCTTCTGGCTATGGTGGCCGAGGCGGCGCCGGATATGAGGATAAGATTCACTACCTCACACCCGAAGGATATGAGCGACGAGATAATCGATACGGTGGCGAAATATGACAATATATGCCGGCATATACATCTGCCGGTGCAGTCAGGTAGCAATTCCGTGTTGAAATCGATGAACCGCAAATATACCAGAGAGTGGTATCTGAACCGGATAGAGGCGATAAGACGCAGGATTCCTGATTGCGGAATCACCACAGACCTCTTTACCGGTTTTCATGGAGAGACCGAAGAGGATTTCGAGGAGACTCTCAGCCTGATGCGTGAAGCCGGCTTTGACGCTGCTTTCATGTTCAAGTATTCGGAGCGCCCCGGGACTCTGGCGGCGCGCACTATGCCTGACAATGTGGCGGAAGAGGTAAAGATTGACCGCCTGAACAGGATGATCGCGCTTCAGAACGAGCTTTCGGCCGAATCGAACCGGAGGGATGTGGGCAAGGTGATGGAAGTGCTGGTTGAGGGTGTATCGAAACGTAGTCGTGAGCAGCTTATGGGGCGCACAAGCCAGAACAAGGCCGCTGTGTTTCCGAGAGGGGATTTCAAGGTGGGGGATATTGTGAAGGTAAGGGTTATTGGCAGTTCTTCGGCAACGTTGATTTGTGAGCCTGCCGAATGAGGGGGGGACGCGCATAGCTGACAGAGCGCATATGTCCGGAGGATTGTAATGACGGGCTGTGCTAATAAATAATAAATGTTAAAAGGCTTGACATCGGTAGTTTCAGGTTGTAATTTTGCACAAGATTGGGGTGATGCGTGGGTATGTTTCCGATCATTGCCCTGCGGCGGCATGTTTGCAGGCATGCGGTTTTGAGAGGGGATGATGGCAAGGGGGTGCGCATGGTGCCAATTCGGCAGTGTGAGCAGACTGCGCGGACATGGCAAAAGGTGACGGGATAAAGATTGCTTAGGATTTTATGAATCAGAAAAATCATAACAGGATAACAGGATGGGGCGACTATGTGACATCGACCATAAGTGTCACACTGGTGCTTTTTATCCTGGGGCTTGTGGGAGTGGTGAATATCACTTTCTCAGGAATCAACAGGCAGATCAAGGAAAAGATGGGATTTACCGTGATTCTGGCAGACAGTGTAGCTCCTGCGGTGATAGACTCGCTGAAACAGGAATGCGGCTCGGCTCCATATGTGTCGGGGTTCAAATACTTGTCGGCTGATGAGGTGCTTGCTGAAGAGACTGCCGGCGAAGGTGGAGATCTTGTAGAGCTTTTAGGCGTTAATCCATATGCACCGATGATAGAGGTGAGGCTGTCGGCGGAATATGCCGATGTCGACAGTATCGCAAAGATAACACCTTTGTGGGAGGAGTGCAGCGAGGTGCAGGAGGTTACGGTGAATACGGAGATGATAGGCAATCTCAACCGTAATGCCAATCTGATCAATATGGTCTTGATTCTCATGGCGGGAGCGTTGCTCCTGATTTCGTTTGTGCTTATCAACAACACGGTAAGGCTAACCGTATATGCACGAAGGTTTCTGATACACACAATGAAGCTTGTTGGCGCTAAGGGCAGCTTTATCCGCAGGCCGTTTATGATAAACAATGCGGCAGAAGGAGTGATTGCCGGAGTGCTCGGGGCCGCAATGCTCGGAGGTCTGGTTGGCTGGGCAAAAAATTGGGACGAGGGCCTTGAGAGCTTATTGCCCTGGAACTATGTCGGGGTTGTAATGGGTGTTCTCCCGGTTCTTGGTGTTATTATCTGTGCGGTGGCGGCTTTGTTTGCAACCAACAGGTATCTCAGAAAGGACTATGACGAGATGTTCAAATAACGGAGAGATGGGCGAAAGTCGAGATAAAGCGCTCACAGATGATTAAAATCACGATTTACTTAACAGAATATGGCAACAGAACAATATAAACGTTCGACCTATCATGGCGACGGAGCTAAATCAAAAGAGAGTGGCCTGCTGAAGGAGACCGCAGATGAGTTTCCGCTTACGGCAGGTAATTTCAAATGGATGGCTGTGGCCGCCGCGATGATTGTGGCAGGTTTTCTGCTTATGCTCGGAAGTGGCTCGACTGAGGAATTCAATCCTGACATATTCAGCGTAAGGCGTATTGTAATAGGGCCCGGAGTGGCTTTTCTCGGATTTGTGGCTATGGGAGTGGCCATAATAAGGCGTCCGAAAGGGAAAAAAGACTGAACTAACAAAATTCCCGGCTGATTTGGATGCCGGCTGATTACTAAAAACAGACAAAATGGATTGGTTAGACGCCCTTATTCTGGGCATTGTGCAAGGCTTATCGGAATATCTGCCTATCAGCAGCAGTGGACATCTGGAAATTTTCAAACAGATTCTCGGGCTGGATCTTGATCCGGATAAATCGCTTGAATTCAGCGTTATGCTGCATGTGGCCACGGTTTTGAGCACTATCGTTGTGTTATGGAAGGAGTTTGTGCCGCTGGTTGTGTCGTTTTTTACATTCAAAAGAGACAGCCGGTTTTATTATGTTTGCAAGATATTGCTGTCGTGTATTCCGGTAGGTATAGTCGGCATATGTTTCAAAGATTATGTGGCGTCGCTTTTCGAGGGGAATCTGAAGGTGGTTGGCGTTTGCCTGATGGTTACGGCACTGCTGCTGAGTTTCGCATATTTTTACAGAGGGAAAGAGGAGTGCCGCACAGCCGGAGCCGGAACTGTTGCAAGGCCCCGTGACATCAGCTGGCTTGATGCGTTTATCATAGGTTGTGCACAGGCTGTGGCTGTGCTTCCCGGCCTGAGCCGCTCAGGATCGACAATCGCTACAGGTATTATTCTGGGAGACCGGAAGGAAGATGTTGCGCGTTTTTCGTTTTTCATGGTCATTATCCCCATTTTAGGCGAGGGGCTGCTGGATATCAAGAAGATGTTTGAACCGGCTGTCGAGACTGCCAGTGCGGCCGGCGGGGAGAGCGTGGGAATTGTTGCTCTCGCAGTGGGATTCATCGCCTCGTTTGTGGTGGGATGTATTGCATGCAAATGGATGCTTGACATAGTGAAGAAGGGTAAGCTTGTGTGGTTTGCTGTTTACTGCGTGCTTGCCGGAATTCTCTGCCTCTGCTGGTAAACGACGGAATATAGAGGAATTAAAAGAGATGTGCAGTATGGTGACAGACAAAACACTCAGGCCGCTTGATGGAGAGATTCTGACGGTTGACAAACCGTTGGGATGGTCGTCGTTTCATGTGGTCAAGAAGTTGCGCGGGGCGTTGTGCGCGCGTTTGCGCAAGGCCGGAATCAGAAAGCTGAAAGTAGGTCATGCCGGAACGCTTGATCCGTTGGCAACGGGTGTCATGATAATCTGTACCGGAAAATCGACCAAACGCATAGACGAGCTGCAAAGTGGTGTCAAGGAATATATAGCCACGATAAAACTTGGGGCCACAACACCGTCGTTTGATCTGGAGACACCGGTTGATGCGGTTTATCCGGTGGAGCATATAACACGTGAGCTGGTTGAGGATTGTCTGCGAGGATTTACCGGGCGGATAGAGCAGGTTCCACCGAGTTACTCGGCCTGTAAGGTTGACGGCGACAGAGCGTATAAGAAGGCCCGCCGCGGCGAGGAGGTGGAGCTTAAGCCCAAAACACTTGTTATCGATGCCATTGAGCTGCTTGAATACCGTAAGGATGAAATAACAGTCAGGGTTGTATGCAGCAAGGGGACTTATATAAGGGCGCTCGCGCGTGATATCGGGGCGGCTCTTGGTTCGGGGGGACATCTGACTGCTTTAAGGCGAACAAGAGTAGGGGAATGCCGGATAGAGGATGCCCTGACGATAGAGGATGCAGTAAGGATGATATGCGAGCAGGAAATGACTGTAGCATCAGAGAGCGGGGAGGAGTTAGACGTTGAGAAGGGGGAGTATGACGGTGCCCATATGCTCAAGGAGAGGGCGGATATAAAGAGCTATGCCGAGCGAACGGCCCAGACGGAAATCCCGGCGAGCGAGGGGTGAACAACGTTCTTAGGAATGTTTTCCAGGGCCTGTGGGCCAAACCAAAAAAGAAACAACTAACCAACATAGTTAAAACGAAATGAAGCTTTCACAATTCAAGTTCAAGTTGCCAGAAGATCTAATTGCCCAGCATCCGGCAGAAAACCGCGATGAATGCAAACTTATGGTAGTGCACCGCCGCAGCGGGGAGATTGAACATCGCGTTTTCAAGGATATCATCCAATATTTCAGCGATGGTGATGTGATGGTGTTTAATGACACACTGGTGTTTCCGGCACGCCTTTACGGCAATAAGGAAAAGACCGGTGCGAGGATCGAGGTGTTTTTGCTTCGTGAGCTGAATGCCGAACATAAACTTTGGGATGTGCTTGTAGAGCCTGCCCGCAAGATCCGTATCGGCAACAAGCTTTATTTCGGAGAGGATGAATCGATGGTGGCAGAGGTGATCGACAATACGACTTCGCGCGGACGCACTCTGCGGTTTCTTTATGACGGGAGCCACGAGGAGTTCAAGGCAAATCTGTTTAAATTGGGATCGACCCCGTTGCCTGAATATATCAAACGTGAGCCGGAGGCTCTGGATGCAGAGATGTATCAGACTATCTTTGCCAAAAACGAGGGGGCAGTGGTGGCTCCGGCCGCAGGGCTGCATTTCAGCCGCGAGGTTATGAAGAGGCTTGAGATCAAAGGGGTGGAACAGGGTTATCTGACTGTTCACAGCGGCCTTGGCGCTTTCCGTGAGATTGATGTGGAGGATCTGACGAAACACCGTATGGACTCTGAGGATATGAGCGTCAGCCAGGAACTTGTGGATATGGTTAACAAGGCTAAGGATGCCGGACGTCAGGTTTGCGCCGTGGGAACTTCTACCCTTCGCGGGATAGCAAGCGCGGTGAGCATGGGGGGGCATATGAAGACTTATACCGGATGGACAAACAAATTTATTTTCCCGCCGTATGATTTCACTGTCACCACGGCTCTTGTCACCGGTTTCCACATGCCTTATTCGACGATGTTGATGATGGTGACGGCGTTCGGTGGCTACAGTCTTGTGATGGATGCCTACGAACAGGCAATAAAGGAGGGTTATAAATTCGGAGCCTATGGCGACGCAATGCTGATTGTTGACTGATGGAAAACGAAAGAGACGGGCGCAGGCTCAGGGTAATGGATGCGGGACGCCGTATGCTTACGGCTGCACGCACAGCTCCGAAAGGGCGCGGGGTGGATATTATTGAATGTGCATTGCTCGATTATGAGGACATGAAGCGGATCTCGGAGGTTATGAAAGAGATTCATGCCGAAACCGGACGCCCTGTATATGCGCGCGATGCCGAGAATATTCTGAAAGGTGAGGCTATGGTTGTTATCGCAACCCGCAATATGCCTTTGGGGCTGAATTGCGCGCATTGCGGTTTCCCGGGATGCGGAGCCAAGCCGTCGGAGGTGCCATGTGCGGTTAATTCGGTTGACGTTGGAATCGCTATCGGCTCGGCTGTGTCGGTGGCGGCAGACTGCCGTGTTGACTGCCGTGTGATGTTTTCGGCTGGAATGGCTGCGCAGAGGATGAATCTTCTTGACGGATGCAGCCAGTATTACTGCATTCCTCTCAGTTGCTCGTCGAAGAATCCGTTTTTTGACAGATAATCCACATTCAGAGTTTCTGATACTGGTTTACCGGGCTTGGCTTCCCGGAACCATAAGAATAATAACAAGGCCTTGTGTCAAATCACTTCAAAATTGACACAAGGCCTTGAATTGTTTTATCTCCTGAAGTCTATGTGTCATAATGGCCCAAATCGGGAATTATGACACATAGGCTTGTGGTGTGGGTTTATCCGCATTTGGAGGTTCCGCATGAGGTGCAGATCAGGCATCCTTCCTGATAAACGAGGGTTTCCTGACCGCAATTGGGGCAGCGCTGTCCGCTGGCCATGGTTCCGTTGGGCAGATATTTTTTCAATGCGCGGTCCACGCCCATTTTCCATGTGTTTATGCTTTTGGAGTCAAGCTCGAGAGTGCCCACGAGTTTCAATACCTGGTCGATAGGCATGCCGTAGCGCAATACACCTGAAATGAGTTTGGCGTAGTTCCAGTATTCGGGGTTGAATTTGTCTGACAGGCCTTCGATTGTGGTTTTGTGGCCGCGCTTGTTCACAAACTGGAAATCGTAGCGTTTGTTGCCTTCTGAGTCGACGGCTTTTATAATTTTTCCGTGGCTTACGGATTTGGGGCAGAAGATGCCGTCTTCATCGTCGGCGAGACCTGTGAAGATTTCATAAGGTTTGCCGTTGCGTAGGCCGACGAAGGCGATCCATTTCTCTTTGTTGTTCTGGAAGCGCACAACATCGGCATCAAGCTCGTCAGGGCGTTTGATCGGCTCCTGTGGCGTGGCCGGTGTGGTCTGAGGCTCGCTCTTTTTCTTTTTGCTTTCCATTGCGAGGAGAACGCCGGAGCGCGAACCGTCGCGATAGACGGTGCAGCCTTTGCAACCTGAACGCCATGCTTCGACATAGAGTTTGTTCACAAGATCCTCGCTTACGTCGGCCGGCAGGTTGATGGTTACGGAAATGGAGTGGTCGACCCATTTCTGTATCCGTCCCTGCATGCGCACTTTTTCAAGCCAGTCAATTTCGTTGGCGGTGGCTCCGGCATATGGCGACCGGGCCACTATGGCGTCGAGTTCATCCTGGGTATAGTTGTCTTTGATGTCGATTCCGGCGGCTTTCATCCAGTCCATGAATTTCGGATGATAAACGATGTATTCCTCAAAGGCGTCGCCAGTCTCGTCAACGAAGTCGACACGGACATCGGCATCGTTGGGGTTGACTTTACGCCGGCGTTTATATACCGGCATGAACACGGGTTCTATTCCGGAAGTTGTGCGGGTCATCAGGCTGGTTGTGCCGGTCGGGGCGATTGTCAGGCAGGCTATGTTTCGGCGGCCATGACGCTCCATCCGTTCGCAAAGTGACGGATCCTGCTGGCGCAGACGGTTAAGGAACGGGTTGTTTTTTTCGCGTTCGCTGTCGTAGATTTCGAATGCGCCGCGTTCTGCCGCCATCTCTACCGACGAGCTGTAAGCGGCCAGTGCGAGACGTCGGTGAACGTCTTCAGAAAATGCTGTGGCCTCGGGTGTGCCGTAACGTAGGCCCATGGCGGCGATCATATCGCCTTCGGCTGTGGTGCCCACTCCGGTGCGGCGCCCTTTGAGTGTTTTCGCTCTGATCTTTTCCCACAAGTGCCTTTCAGGGCCTTTAACCTCATCGGTTTCAGGGTCAGAATCGATTTTTTTGAGAATGGTATCTATTTTTTCCATCTCAAGGTCGATAATGTCGTCCATTATGCGCTGGGCCTTGCCTACATGTTTGGCAAACAGGTCGTAGTCGAATTCAGCCTGAGGCGTGAAGGGGTTCTTCACATAGCTGAAGAGGTTTATGGCCAGCAGGCGGCATGAGTCGTAGGGGCAGAGCGGAATCTCGCCGCAGGGGTTGGTAGATATTGTGCGGAATCCGAGATCGGCGTAGCAGTCGGGGAGCGACTCGCGTGTAATCGTATCCCAGAAGAGAACTCCCGGTTCGGCCGACTTCCATGCGTTGTGGATTATCTTTGCCCAGAAGGCTTTCGCATCGGTCTCTTTTGTTATTTCAGGATTGGGAGAGTCGACCGGATATGTCTGTATATATGGGGTGCCTTCGGTGGCGGCGCGCATGAATTCGTCGTCGATGCGCACAGAGACATTGGCTCCGGTTACTTTCCCTTCGGTCATTTTCGCATCGACAAAGGCTTCGGAGTCGGGATGCTTTATGGAAACGGTAAGCATCAAGGCTCCACGTCGGCCGTCCTGCGCCACTTCGCGCGTAGAGTTGGAGTAGCGCTCCATGAAGGGCACGAGTCCGGTGGATGTCAATGCGGAGTTTTTCACGGGTGTGCCTTTTGGCCTGATGTGGCTCAGGTCGTGACCTACACCTCCACGGCGCTTCATCAGCTGCACCTGCTCTTCATCAATGCGGATCACACCGCCGTAGGAGTCGGGATTTCCGTCAAGTCCGATCACGAAGCAGTTTGAGAGCGACCCTACCTGATAGTGGTTTCCGATGCCTGACATCGGGCTGCCCTGAGGCACGATGTAGCGGAAATCTTTAAGATATCCGAAGATCTCGTCGTGAGACATGGGATTGGGGTAGTTCTGCTCTATGCGGGCTATTTCTGACGCTATGCGGTGGTGCATGTCGTCGGGAGTCTGCTCGTAAATATTGCCGAATGAGTCTTTCAGGGCATATTTGCTGACCCATACACGTGCGGCGAGCTCATCGCCGTCGAAATATTTCACGCTTTCTCTGAAGGCTTCATCGTAAGTGAATGTCTTGGCTTCGTTTTGGATGGATTCCATGATGGTTTATGAGCTTTTTAGACTTGGAACACGTCTTGATTTTGATGGTGCAAACTTCGTTATTTTTGTTCATTATTCCAAATCTGCGATGCCTCAATGTTTGATGATGTTGAAAACTTTTCGTATCGCCCGAGTGGAGTGGTTTTGAGGATGTGCGGCTGATGATTGATGAAGAAATTTGTAAGTTTGGAGGGGTAATCAGTTCGTCAGACAAACATATGTGTTATCTTTGCACCATGAACCTGTCGTGACGTTTTTAGGAATATCGCTGACGGGTGGGTGAAACTAATTAGAACGACTATGAACATAGAAAATTATTGGGTGGAGCGCCGTACGATCAGAAGTTATAGCGACCGGCCGGTAAGCAGGGAACTTATCGATTCGTTGCTTCTCAAGGCCTCGCATGCGCCGACAACGGGCAATATGCAGCTTTACAGTGTAATAGTGACAACCAGCCGTGAGGGTAAGGAGGCTTTGTCGCCGTTTCATTTCAATCAGCCTCAGGTCAAGGGGGCTGCGGCTGTGCTGACTTTCTGTGCCGACTTCAACCGGTTCAGCCGATGGTGTGAGGAGCGCAAGGCGGAGCCGTGTTATGATAACTTCCAGTCGTTTATGGCCGCGGCGATCGACACGATAGCTTTCGCGCAGCAGTTCAATACGCTGGCGGAGCTCGCCGGTCTGGGTTGTTGCTGGCTTGGCACAACGACATACAATGCTCCGCAGATTGCCGATGCGCTGGGGCTTCCGCGGCTTGTGGTTCCTGTCATAACCCTGACTGTCGGATATCCGGCGTCGGAGGGGGTAGAGGTGGGCCGCCTGCCGCTTGAAGGTGTGGTTCATGGCGAGACGTACAGGGATTATTCAGCCGGAGAGATAGAG
>CAMWTV010000026.1 GCA_947177215.1 uncultured Muribaculaceae bacterium | reverse complement strand
CAAAATTGCTCGAAACCTCGCCATTTTGACTGTAAAATCGCCTCTGTCACCGCTTTTCGGCTGATTTAAATTTTGAACCGTAATGAAAATCAGTCCCACTTATATGAAGCAGTGCCGCCATGGAGTGTGACCGGTGCCGGCACTCCATGGCGGGTTATGGGAGGGTACTGATTCAGCTGAATTATTTGTAGCGGGCCCAGCGGATGAGATCGGCAATAGTGGGCTTTTTGCCATACATGAAGATGCCGACGCGATAGATTTTGGCGGCGATCCAGGCCATTATGATGAATGATGCGTAGAGCACACCCACCGACAGCCATATCTGCCACGACGCGATGTCGAACGGTATGCGCGAGAGCATTACCATCGGCGACGTGAACGGTATTATCGACATCCATACGGCAACCGTGGAGTTCGGATCGTTTGCCACCGTTATCGCGAAAACAAGCGCTATAAGGATAGGAACGATGGCGAACGACTGCAGCTGCGATGCGTCCTGAATGTTGTCTACCGCCGATCCGATAGCCGCGAAAATCGAGGCGTAAAACAGGAATCCGCCGATTAGAAACAGAGTCATGAATCCGAAGAGCTTTGCAATGTAGCCAACCGATCCCAGGGCGGCCAAAGCCTGTATCATTTCCGGATCGAAGGTGGCTGCCGAAGCATCGAGTGCACCGGCATTGGCCATGGCCACCTGCTGGGCCAGAGTCTCAGGCATGAACGCCGGAAGGAGGAACGCACTCATAAGGCAGAGGAGGATTCCCCATATGGCCACCTGCACCACAGCCACGAGCCCTACGCCGATTATTTTGCCGAGCATTAGCTGAAGCGGTTTTACCGACGACACCATCAGTTCGAGCACTCGGTTGTTTTTCTCCTCGATTATCGAGGTCATCACCATCTGGCCATACATGAGCAGGAACATGTAAAGAATGAACATCATGGCCATTCCGACAACAAACGACAGTGTTGAGGATATGCTTTCGCTCTCGCCGCTCTCGTCGATGCGTATGGTCTGTAGATGCACATCGGCTTTGATCTCGGCCAGAATCTCGTTTAGGTTCTCGATGTTGTAGTTTTTCAGGCGGCATGTCTCTACAGTCTCGCTTATTATGTGCGATATCTCCGATTCCAGCTCTACAGATCCGGCCGAGTGGAGATATAGTGTTACTTTCGAAGGATTGTCGATAATGTCGGCTCCGATCACCAGCACTCCGTCGAATGTGTCGTTGGCCAGCAGACTGTCTAACGACGCATCCGAGGCAGTGAACTTCATGGTTTCGGCGATATCTGATTTTGACTGGAACGCAGGCATTATTATGCCGCTGTTGTCGATTACAGCGATATTGCGTTCAGGGGGAGTTGAAAGCGTCATTATAAGCGCCGGTGCCGCCATAAGGAGCAGCATCAGCAACGGCATGAGCAGTGTTGTTACGATAAAACTTTTCTTGGCCACGCGTTCGGAGAACTCGCGCGATATGATTATGCCTATGTTTGAGTGCATTGCTATGAAATGTTTAGTTGTTCTCATTGACTGCGGATTCCATTCCGGCATTGGCGGCTTCCACAGTGCGGATAAATATGTCGTTCATCGAGGGGAGCGCACGGTCGAAGCTCACCAGATCAACCGTGTCGACCGTGGTGCGCAGAAAATCGCGCATGTCGGTGTTCTCGCTGAGTTGGAACCGTGCGTGTTGTGTCACCCCTTCCGAGTCGCGTGTGGGTTCGTCGATGGTATGTGATGAAATCTTCTCGCCGAGAGCGTTGACAAGCGCGTCGGCGTCGCCCTGGAACGCCAGTTTGTAGCTATTCTTGCCCATGCGGCGCCGCACTTCCGCTACATTGCCCGACAATATGTTGTGTGACCGGTTGATGAGCGAGAAATTGTCGCATAGTGTTTCAACGCTGTCCATGTTGTGGGTAGAGAAAATCACAGTGGCCCCTTCGTCGCGCAGACGCAGAATCTCGTTTTTGAGAAGTTCGGCGTTGATGGGGTCGAATCCGGAAAACGGCTCGTCGAAG
This sequence comes from uncultured Muribaculaceae bacterium, assembly GCA_947177215.1. GTDB lineage: Bacteria > Bacteroidota > Bacteroidia > Bacteroidales > Muribaculaceae > UBA7173. The sequence goes on along the minus strand of CAMWTV010000026.1, from coordinate 13,841 downwards.
ATCAGCAGTTTCGGACGGTGAAGCACCGTGACGATGAACTGCACTTTCTGGGCCATCCCTTTTGATAGCTCCTCTACTTTTTTGTTCCACCAGTCCATTATGCCGAACCGCTCGAACCACACTTTAAGCTCGGCAACGGCCTCTTTTGTTTTCAGTCCCTTGAGCCGGGCGAAAAACAGTGCCTGGTCGCCCACGCGCATTTTTTTGTATAGGCCGCGTTCTTCAGGCAGATATCCGATGTTGACCACATCGGCGGCTGTAAGCCGGTGGTCGCCGAACCATACCTCGCCGCTGTCGGGAGCCGTTATGTGGTTTATTATTCTGATAAGTGTTGTTTTTCCGGCGCCGTTCGGCCCAAGAAGGCCGTAAATTGACCCTTCGGGGATATTGACGCTTACATTGTCAAGAGCGGTATGGTTCGTAAACCGCTTCGAGATGTTGTTTGCTCTGATTATATCCATATATGGAAGAAATGTATTGTCGGTTTTATGGTTAAACGGGTCGTATCGCCCGTTCTCTTTCTTGCCGTCTTAAGATGCGCAGACGTGATATTAGTCGCAAAATTACGGAAAGAGTTACAATCCTGAGTGAAATATTTGTAAAATTTTCCATCGGGAGTTGTCGTGTTATCGGATTTCGCTTATTTTTGCAAAAAAGAATTATAAACGGTTTCCCGCCGCTGAGAGGTGTTTCATGAACAAGTTTACGATAAATATGCTGGTCTTGACGGCCGCCTTTTGCCTGTTGCTTTCCGGATGTAGATCATCGAAAGGCGCATCCTCGCATGGCGGTTACGGAAAGTCCGGCTCATCGCATGTAGATTATGCCCGTGAATATGCCGGCCCTATGGGAAAGGATCTCGCCGAAGAGGCGCGCCGTTGGCTCGGCACTCCATATCGTTACGGCGGTCAGGATCGCAACGGCACCGACTGCTCCGGACTGGTGCTGGAGATATATCGCAGCGTTTGTGCGGTCAAGATTCCACGCACAACCTCTGAGCAGAAGTCTTACTGCACACAAGTGGCCAGAAACAAAACTCAGGTGGGTGATCTGGTGTTTTTCGGTGGCGGCAAAGGGGTTTCGCATGTAGGGCTTTATATCGGCAAAGGCGAAATGATACATGCTTCCTCTTCACGGGGGGTGGTTGTCAGCAATATCGACACCGGTTACTGGGGCGAGCGATTCAAAGGTGCCGGCCGCGTTGCCGGTGCAGAGCAGGCGTGGGCTGCCAACACTTCGCGCAAAAAGAAGAATCGCAAGCCTGAAAAGCCGTCTGCACCCCAGGCCCCTCCGGTAATGGAAATCCCGTCGGTCGATCGTCCGCTTGGAGTTCCCTCAGTGAGTGTCTCTGAGCTTGCGGCTGTAATGGAAAAGCGTGGAGCCTCTTCTGCTGCGGGGCAACAGGCAAACGATGGCAAAAAAAGCAATGCCGATCCGCAAACGGTGAGCAACGAAATCGCAGCGATCGAACAGCTCGACATAATAATCGACGAAAAGGTGGATTCAATCTTCTCTACCAGATTTATGGATTGAAACCATAGTCGCACATCAGGATAACCATCAGAATGGTTTGCGGTATTTGTCGTCGGCCGAGTCTTCCATTATGCTCAGATATGAGTTATAGCGCGATTGAGCTATGCGGTGGTCTGCAACCGCCTCAAGAACAGCGCATGCAGGTTCATGCGTGTGTGTGCAGTCGCCATAACGGCAGCCTGCCGAGATTCTGAATATTTCAGGGAAAAAATGCCCTACCTCGTGCGCGTCGAATTCGATCGTGCCGAAACCTCTCACGCCCGGAGTGTCTATTATCCATCCGTTGTTTCCCGGCAGCGGAAACATTTCTGAAAAAGTAGTGGTGTGCATTCCGGTGTCGTGCACATCCGATATTTCTCCGGTGCGAAGTTCCAGACCCGGCACAAGGCGGTTTATGATTGTAGATTTTCCCACCCCTGAATTTCCCGACAAAAGAGTGATTTTCCCCTCAAGCATGCTGTTCAGGCGGTCGATCCCCTCGCCTGTTCTGGCCGATACATGCACCACCTTGTAGCCGATCGACTCATAAAGATATGTGATCGCCTCTAACAGCTCGCGTTCTGAACATCCGTCCTCACTCCCGTTCTCCGGCATCGCATCAGCGTCGAGCAAATCCACCTTGTTTATCACTATCAGCGTAGGCACACGGTAAGCTTCGGCTGTGGCCAGAAAACGGTCGATGAATGTTGTTGATGTCGTGGGGTGTGCGAGCGTGACTATCAGGCATGCCTGGTCGATGTTTGCTGCGAGAATGCTTGCCTCTTTCGACAGGTTGCTTGCCCTTCGTATGATATAGTTTTTGCGTGGTGAAATTGCTGTGATATAAGCGCTGTTGTCGGCATTGACCGAAATGTCCACACGGTCGCCGACCGCTACCGGATTGGTTGTCCGTATCCCCTTGAGGCGGAACGTCCCCTTTATCCGGCAGTCGATTTCCCGACCGTCGTCGGTCAGCACACCGAAACTGCTTCCGGTGTTTCTGATCACCATGCCCGATGATAACTCTACCGGAGCCGCCGTGTCAGTCGTTTTCTGTCTGTTATTCTTTTTTCTGTTAGCCATTCTTGATGTTCAGAGATAGCATTTCTGTTTGGTAAACAGATGTTTTTGCCGTAAAGTTACAAAAAAATAAGCAAGCTGTAGAAATTATTTTGTTGTCAGGGCGCAATCGGAGCGGATTATCTCTACTGATCTCCCGTGTGCCGGAAGATCGAAATCCTGGCGCTCTGTTTCCGGAACTTGTAGATATAAATATTATTAAGCTACAAATACTTGAACCTTAAACTGTTGCAGATTGTTTATCTTGTGAGACGTGAAAAATCTCTCTCGATAGGTTGTGAAAATTGTGAAAATTGTATTATTTTTGCAAGCATTCTGAACAACCTTTAAATAATAGCAACTGAACTTTTCTAACAACTTAAAATTAAACAACAATGAATTCAGAAGCAATTGGATCATGGGCCGGTCTTGTATGGACAGCCCTCAGCGAAGCTGACGTGTTGGGCTTGAAGCAGCTTAAAAAAATCACAAAGCTCAAAGATAAAGAGGTTTTCGCCGCCATCGGATGGCTTGCCCGCGAAGGAAAAGTTGATATCCAGCTTAACCCCGACGATGAAAAAGATCTGCTTTTTACACTCACAGGCGACAAATAATCTCCACATCAATCACATTCAGAACCTTTTCCATAGCGAACCCCACTCCGGAGTCCGCTATTTTTGTTGCTATAACTTAAAGTGTGCATATGGTATGAAGTATATATCATAGCCGGTTTTTAGAATGAGCTTAATATGTTATTCGCAAATGCCTGTTAAAAAAAACGGCTAAAAGTTTTTGTGGTGTTAAAATAAATATTTATTTTCGCGGCAGAAGAACTCCAATCATAATATTAATTTAATTCATTCAATCATGAAAAAACTCACAATCTTCTTGACAAAGGGAAGTCATTATTCAGGTAAAACTTGGCAATTGGAATATAGAGATTATAGCAAGGAGGTAGGCGCCTGATGAAGCAACGGGCGATTATAGTTTGAAATTTTCATATTTGGTTGTTGAACATTAATCGAAAATATAATATGAGTGGCAAAAAGTTCGTTTTGAAAAACTGGGTGTGTGGTTTGATCTGTTTGTTGCTGGCAAGTGGGTGTGAACCGGTAATGGATGGCCCGACACGGTTTCTTTTTATTAATCAGCAATTGATTGGGTTAAACGCTGATGGAGGTACGATTATAATTCCATTTTCTTTTGATAAAGCTCCTGTAGTGATAATCACAAATCAGATGGATAAAATAATAGTCAATGGGAATTTCTATAGAACATATTTTTATGATCCTGAAAAATGGAGTTTTATTGAGTCTGATATTGTAAATCTGCTTCCGGGGTTAATGGGTGAAAAGTCAAAATATGCTTTGGCTACTGAAAATATGCAGAAGTCGGAATGTACAATTCTTTCTGATGCTGAAACCTTTGTGTCAGAATGGATGCAGGTAAATATAAACGGCAACAACGTAGAAATCGTTGTTGAACCGAATATATCTGAGGAGCAAAGAAAAAAAGCTATCGTGTTTCATGGAATGAATCATGAATTCAATAATGTTTTGTTGGTAATACAGGATCCTGTAGACTGAATTAGTGTCGGAATGTGAGCTTGACGTCAAGGCTGAAGGTTGTCATCTGGAAGTGCCGATGCACGAACCTGCTGCCTTTCAGTATGCCATGGTGCATGAGCTTGAAGTAATATACTTTATTAAAACACTCCGGCATATAAGAATTGTAAAACTGCTGTTTGGAATTATTTAATCTCAATAAAGTGATCATGGTGAGTCGGAATGCCGACTGATGTCGGAGTGAGTTGTAATAGACGATGCAAATATAAGAGGCGACCTCATATCGGGGTCGCCTTTAATGGCTGTTTTCGGGTTCAGGATGATTATTTGGTCAGCTGATGCCGCAGAGGTGGTCAGATGGTGCGGCCGGGATAGGCTTCAAGGGCTTTTTCGAGCACAATCAGGGCACGTGCGAGATCGGATTTGGATATTACATATGCCAGTCTGACCTGATTGCGTCCGAGCTCCGGGTTGGTGTAGAAACCTGAGGCCGGGGCCATGAAAACGGTTTCTCCCTCATACGAGAATTCTTTCAGACACCACTGGCAGAAACGGTCGGCATCATCGACAGGCAGGCTTGCCACGGTATAGAAGGCGCCCATGGGGATGGGTGAGTAGCAGCCGGGGATACGATTGATGCCGTCGACGAGCAGGTTGCGTCGTTCAAGATATTCGTTATAACACGACAGCATATAGTTGTCGGGAGCATCGATAGAGGCCTCTGCCACAATCTGGCCCAGCAGCGGTGGGCTAAGACGAGCCTGACAGAATTTTATGAGGTTGCGTTTCAGCTCTTTGTGTTTGGTGATTATGGCACCGATGCGGATGCCGCATTCGCTGTATCGTTTCGATACGGAGTCGATCAGCACAACCTGGTCTTCGATCCCTTCAAGGTGGAATGCCGATATGTAAGGCGCTCCGGTGTAGCAGAATTCGCGGTAAACTTCATCGGAATAGAGAAACAGCCGGTGTTTCTTTACGAGGTCGCGCAGCAAGTCCATCTCGCGGCGTGTGTAAAGGTATCCTGTGGGGTTGTTGGGGTTGCAGATCAGAATACCTTTTGTGCGTGTGGTTATAAGTTTCTCGAACTCCTCGATAGGGGGGAGTGCGAACCCGGTTTCGATCGTAGAGGGGATGGTAACGATTTTCGCGCCTGCCGAAATTGCGAAAGCCATATAGTTGGCATAGGCGGGCTCTGGCACAATTATCTCGTCGCCGGGGTCGAGTGTTGCCATGAATGCGAAGAGCACAGCTTCCGACCCTCCGGTGGTCACGATTATATCGTCGACCTCAACGTTGATTTTAAACCGGTGATAATAATCACAAAGTTTTCTGCGGAGCGACATCAGCCCTTCTGACGGGCTGTATTCAAGTGTTTTTCTGTCGATATGTTTTAGCGCGTCAAGGCCGACTTCGGGAGTAGGTATGTCAGGCTGCCCGATGTTGAGGTGATAAACCCTGGTTCCGCGCTCTTTGGCCGCGTTGGCCAAAGGCACGAGTTTTCTGATTGGTGAGGCTGGCATTATTTCGCCACGGTGTGATACTTTTGGCATCGCGCTCTATCTGTTTCGTATTAATATTGTTATTTTAACACAAAGTTAAGTTAAGTTGTTCAATCAGGCAAAACCGAGTCACTATTTCTTTTGTTTCCAGATTCAGACGGGGCGCAGATCACACACATGATTCTTCCGGTTCCCATTCCGGCTGCCATATCGTGCGTCTGGCAGAATTTTAACGGCGGTTAACGTGCGGGAATATTGATAATCGGAATGTTTTTTGTAATTTTGCAGCTTGATAGCTACGGCTATGTCCAGATGATAATTACCGCTTCAGAAAATGAGACAATTAAAGATTTCAAAATCTATTACTAACCGTGAGAGCGCATCGCTCGACAAGTATCTTCAGGAAATAGGTCGTGAAGACCTTATAACCGTAGAGCAGGAGGTTGAGCTTGCACAGCGTATCAGGGAAGGCGACCAGGTGGCCCTGGAAAAGCTTACCCGTGCAAACCTGCGCTTTGTGGTCTCGGTGGCAAAACAATACCAGAATCAAGGGTTAAGCCTTCCCGACCTGATTAACGAAGGCAACCTCGGCTTGATAAAAGCAGCACAGAAGTTTGACGAGACACGCGGTTTTAAATTTATCTCCTATGCAGTGTGGTGGATCCGTCAGTCGATTCTCCAGGCTCTTGCCGAGCAGTCGCGCATAGTGCGTCTCCCTCTTAACCAGGTTGGCTCGCTTAACAAAATTTCGAAAGCGTTGTCGAAATTCGAGCAGGAAAACGAGAGGCGTCCGTCGCCTGAGGAGCTTGCCGAGACACTTGATGTTCCCGTTGAGAAGATTGCCGATACCCTAAAGGTCTCCGGCCGACATATTTCGGTTGACGCTCCTTTTGTGGAGGGTGAGGATAATTCGCTCCTTGACGTGCTTACAAACGATGACTCTCCGATGGCCGATGCCACTCTGACGCAGGAGTCGCTCTCGAAAGAGGTTGACCGTGCTCTGCACCAGTTGCATGAGCGTGAACGTGAAATTCTGAAAATGTTCTTCGGAATAGGCTGTCAGGAGATGACACTCGAGGAGATCGGCGCGAAATTCGACCTTACACGCGAGCGTGTGCGCCAGATCAAGGAAAAAGCCATCCGCCGTCTGAAAGGTCAGAAATCACGTCTGCTCAAAACCTATCTCGGACAGTAATCTGGAAGAGAGATAAAACTAACACAGATACAGTTTACGGGGAAGCCGGTGTTTGAATCGGCTTCCCCGCATTTTTTTGAAAAAAATATAAGTGTGTTTTTTACTTTTATTATTCAGTCAGGTCATAACAAATGGATGGGGCAATGGTTGCGGGAAATGAGTAGTTGCCGGTTCCCCTTATTGGCATATTTCCGGTTGCTATGATTGAATAACAGGCTTGTGACACATTGGCCTGAAGATATAGATTAGGAATAATAGATGATTGATTAATTGGAGTAAATTTGACGAGTAACGCGTTTGCCGCTGATTGATTAGTGTGATGAAGATTGGACGATTGACCGGAAACTGATGCCGTGAGGCATTGATTTCCACAACATGGTGTGGCAGACGCGTTATCAAAAGATGCACGTGCGGTAGAGGCCGTATGTGCATCTTGTTTTTTTGCCGGCGCCCGTTTCATCAGGAGCAGCCGGCGCATTTGCTTTGGAGATTGAAAATAAATTGCTTAATTTTACATTATAGAAACATAATCGTATCATGAAAAACTTTAATGACGAAAATTTTCTGTTGCAGACCCCTGTGGCACAGCGACTTTACCATGACTATGCCGAAGGGTTGCCTATAATAGACTATCACTGCCATCTGAATCCGGAATATGTGGCTTCTGACCATAGGTTTGAGAATCTTTCCAAGATATGGCTTGAAGGGGATCACTACAAATGGCGTGCCATGCGAGCCAACGGAGTGGAGGAACGATTCTGCACCGGAAGCGATACAACTGACTGGGAAAAATTCGAGAAATGGGCGCAGACTGTGCCTTATACCATGCGTAACCCGCTCTATCACTGGACTCACCTCGAGCTTAAAACCGCTTTTGGTGAGACTCGTCTGCTGAACCCCTCTACGGCGCGTGAAATTTATGACCGGTGCTCTGAAATGCTTCAGCAGCCGGGTTTCTCTGCCAGAGGGCTGATGAAACGTTACAATGTCGAGGTTGTATGCACTACCGATGATCCGGTTGACTCGCTCGAGCATCATATCCGTCTGAAATCAGACGGATTCGGCGTCAAGGTGCTCCCCACATGGCGTCCCGACAAGGCGATGGCAGTGGAAGATCCCATAGCCTACAAGGCATATGTCGACACGCTGGCCGAAGTGTCGGGAGTCGGGATAAAGAGTTTCGGCGATCTGATGTCGGCGCTCAAAGTGCGTCATGATTTCTTTGCGCAAGCCGGTTGCCGCCTGTCAGACCACGGTCTTGGCGAGTTTTATGCCGAGCCATGCACGCAGGCCGAGGCAGATGTTATTTTCTCCAGAGTCTATGCCGGCACCCGGTTGGGCAACGCTGATATCGCCAAATTCAAGACCGCGATGCTCGTGGAGTTTGCCGTTATGGATCACGATGCCGGATGGACGCAGCAGTTCCATTACGGCGCCCTGCGAAACAACAATTCGCGCATGATGGCTATGCTTGGCCCTGATACAGGATTCGATTCGATAGGCGACTTCACGGTGGGCGAGAAAATGTCGCGTTTTTTTGATATGCTTGCCAGCCGCGATAAACTCGGAAAAACCATAATCTACAATCTGAATCCGCGCGACAACGAGCTGGTGGCCACAATGGCCGGAAATTTCCAGGACGGACGATATGGAGCCGGAAAAATCCAGTTCGGATCAGGCTGGTGGTTCCTCGATCAGAAAGACGGAATGGAAAAACAGATGACTGCCTTGTCGAATTTAGGGCTTATAAGCCGTTTTGTGGGCATGCTCACAGATTCACGTTCATTCCTGTCATATCCGCGTCATGAATACTTCAGGCGCACACTCTGCAATCTGCTGGGCAACGATATAGAGCAGGGGCTTCTTCCCGCTTCCGAGATCGATTTCATCGGGCGCGAGATTGTAGGCAAGGTCTGCTATGGAAACGCCAGAGAGTATTTTGGATTTTTCAGATAAAACACAACAGATATCATGGAAAACAGCGCTACTATAAGCGGGGCGAAAGCTGCACGGATGACTAATTTCCGTTGGACAATCTGCGCACTGCTCTTCTTCGCCACCGCAGTCAATTATATGGACAGGCAGGTGCTCTCGCTCACCTGGAAAGATTTCATATCACCTGAGTTTCACTGGACTGATTCCGACTACGGCTACATCACCGCAGTGTTTTCAATCATATATGCAGTGGCCAATCTTTTCGCTGGCCGTTTCATCGACTGGATGGGCACTAAGAAAGGCTATTTGTGGGCAATTTTCATATGGTCGGCCGGCGCCTGCATGCATGCGTTGTGCGGATGGGCCACAGAGCGTTCTCTCGGGCTTGACAGCGCTGCCGGAATGGTTTCGGCAACAGGGGCCATGGCTTCGGCGGTCGCCATAACAAGCGTTTATTATTTCATCGCGGCCAGAATTGTTCTCGGAATAGGTGAGGCCGGAAACTTCCCGGCTGCCATAAAGGTCACAGCCGAGTATTTCCCTAAAAAAGACCGCGCCTATGCCACCTCTATTTTCAACGCCGGCGCAACGGTAGGTGCGCTGGTGGCGCCTCTGACTATCCCTGTGGTGGCGCGTTATTTCCAGCGCCTCGGCATCGGAAACGGCTGGGAAATGGCCTTTCTGGTTATTGGCGCTCTCGGATTCGTCTGGATGGGATTCTGGATGTTCTATTACAGAAAACCTGCCGACAACCGCTTTGTGAACGCTGCTGAACTGGCCTATATCGAACAAGACAACAACACTCCAGATGAAACCGCTGCCCGGAAGGCTGATGCCGAAGATGGCGAGACCCCGGTAATCCCTTTCTGGCGTTGTTTCCGCTATCCGCAGACATGGGCGGTTATTTTCGGAAAATTCATGACCGACGGAGTGTGGTGGTTCTGCCTGTTCTGGATTCCTGCTTATATCTCCGACGTTTATGGATTCGCTTCTGACACATCGACTGCGCAGATGCTTATTTTTGTGCTTTACGGCATAACCATGCTCTCTATTTACGGCGGCAAGCTGCCCACGCTGATAATAAACCGCACGGGGCTTAACCCTTATGCCGCCCGCATGCGTGCAATGCTCATTTTCGCCCTCTTTCCGCTGCTTGCCATTCTGGCCCAGCCTCTGGGGGCCTATTCCTACTGGTGGCCGATTGTGATTATCGGGCTTGTGGGAGCCGCCCATCAGTCGTGGTCGGCCAACATCTATTCTGTGGCAGGCGACATGTTCCCCAAAAGCACCATCGCTACAATCATTGGCATCGGGGGGATGGCCGGAGGTGTCAGCTCCTTTCTGATCAATTTCTTTTCCGGGCAGTTGTTCGACTATGCCGCCGAGACCAACATGCGGTTTATGGGATTTGAAGGTAAACCTGCCGGCTATTCCATTATCTTCTGCATCTGCGGTGTGTCTTATCTTCTCGGATGGATAATCATGAAAATTCTTGTTCCGAAATATAAGCTTATCGAACCATGACGTAATGTCATTGTGGGGCGATAGGGGGGCTTGTCACGGCCTTCTGCGCCCGCATGGTCTAAGAGTTATTCGTGGAGGTGTGTCATTCGCCGGTGGCACGCCTCCGTCGTTTTGTAAGGGCATAAAAAACACCGTTCTCTGACCGAGGCCAAAGAACGGTGTTGATCGGTGTGTACCCCAAATAATTAAAAAAAAAAGAGCTCTTTCTGTGCGATGATGGCACGATAGCGGGTGATGTCTTTCTTGATCAGGTAATCAAGCAGACGGCGACGCTTACCAACGAGGGCCTTAAGAGCGCGGGCTGTAGTATGATCTTTGTGATTTGACTTCAGGTGCTGAGTCAAATGAGCGATACGGACCGAGAATAATGCAATCTGCGCTTCAGGTGAGCCAGTGTCAGTCTTGCCCTTACCGTATTTCTCGAAGATCTCGACTTTTTCTTCAGAATTTAAGTGCATTCTTTCAGAGATTTTTGGTGTGAATAAATATATATTGTCTTATGCAAAATCCCGTAGCACACGGCTACCCATGATTTTGCGGTGCAAAGGTAATAAAAATTTCTTTATCTTACAACAGAAGGTGTGCCATTTTTCAACGACACACCTTCAGGTTATGGTTATAGGGTATTGGCTGATTACATCATGCCGCCCATGCCTCCCATTCCGGCGGGAGCCGCGGGGGCAGGATTCTCCTCTTTCTTGTCGGCGATCACACACTCGGTGGTGAGGAACATTCCGGCGATTGAAGCTGCGTTTTCAAGAGCTACGCGTGTAACCTTGGCAGGGTCAATCACACCGGCGGCCATGAGGTTCTCATATGTGTCGGTGCGGGCGTTGTAGCCGAAGTCGGCGTTACCTTCTTTTACTTTCTGCACAACCACTGCGCCTTCAACACCGGCGTTGGCCACGATCTGACGGAGCGGTTCCTCGACTGCGCGGAGCACGATGTGTATGCCCGTGGTCTCGTCTTCGTTGGCGCCTTTCAGGCCTTCCGCATTGCCGATGGCGCGGATATAGGCAACACCTCCGCCCGGCACTATACCTTCGGCGATAGCCGCGCGGGTAGCGCTCAGTGCGTCGTCAACACGGTCTTTCTTCTCTTTCATCTCTACTTCAGAGGGTGCGCCGATATGGAGCACTGCCACGCCGCCTGCCAGTTTGGCAAGACGCTCCTGAAGTTTCTCGCGGTCATAGTCGCTCTTGGTGTTCTCGATCTGGTTCTTGATCTGAGCCACACGTGCGGCGATAGCGTCTTTATTGCCTGCGCCGTTAACAATGGTTGTGTTCTCCTTGTTCACGGTAACCTTTTCGGCATTGCCGAGCATATCGATAGTAGCGCCGTCGAGCTTCATGCCCTTCTCCTCAGAGATAACAACACCTCCGGTGAGAATTGCGATATCCTCAAGCATCTCCTTGCGGCGGTCGCCGAAGCCGGGAGCTTTCACGGCACACACTTTCAGAGAGCCGCGCAGACGGTTCACAACCAGTGTGGCAAGAGCTTCCTGGTCAACATCCTCGGCGATGATGAGGAGGCCGCGGCCGCTCTGTGCGGTGGCTTCCAGGATGGGAAGCATATCCTTGAGGTTCGAGATCTTCTTGTCGTAGAGAAGAATGAAGGGGCTGTCCATAACGCATTCCATCTTCTCGGTGTCGGTAACGAAGTAGGGTGAGATATATCCGCGGTCAAACTGCATGCCCTCTACAATGTCGACTGTTGTTTCTGTGCCTTTGGCCTCGTCAACGGTTATCACACCCTCTTTCTTGACCTTTTTCATGGCCTCGGCAATGAGGGCGCCGATAGCTTCGTCGTTGTTTGCCGAGATGCGGGCCACGTCTTCGATTTTCTTGAAGTCATCGCCAACCTCTTCGGCCTGAGCCTTGATACCTTCAACGATGGCAGCCACGGCCTTGTCGATTCCGCGCTTCACATCCATCGGATTGGCACCGGCGGCAACGTTTTTCAGCCCGTGGGTGATGATGGCCTGTGCGAGCACTGTGGCGGTGGTTGTTCCGTCGCCGGCGTCATCTCCGGTTTTCGATGCCACTTCCTTTACAAGCTGTGCGCCCATGTTCTGGAACGGATCTTCCAGTTCGATTTCACGCGCTACGCTTACACCGTCTTTGGTGATATGGGGAGCGCCATATTTTTTGTCGATGATCACATTGCGACCTTTGGGGCCGAGTGTCACTTTAACTGCGTCGGCCAGTGCGTCAACGCCTTTTTTGAGCTCTTCGCGAGCCTTGATATCGAATTTTATTTCTTTAGCCATGATCTGATAGTTTTTTCCGTTGTGGGTTTGTTATCGGTTATTCAAAAACGGCGAGCACATCGCTCTGGCGCATGATAAGATATTTCTCGCCTTCGAGCTCGATCTCAGTGCCGGCATATTTGCCATAGAGCACAGTATCGCCCTCTTTTACAACCATTTTCTCATCTTTGGTGCCGTCGCCTGTGGCAAGCACAGTGCCTTTCAACGGTTTCTCTTTGGCTGAATCGGGAATGATGATGCCTGACAGGGTTGTCTCTTCGGCCGGAACGGGCTTGATGAGCACGCGGTCGGCAAGCGGTTTGAGTTTCATGAGTCTGTATGTTTTTTAAGTTGTTGTTGTTTTATGTTGCTGAAAGACCGGCAGCCTTTCGCTTTCAAAGATAATATTCAGCATAATCCGTGCCAACAGGTTTTCCGAAGCCGTTTTCTGCCACGGAAAACCGAAAAAGTGACAAACTGACACTCTTGCGCCACATGGCGTCAGTTCAGTCTGTCACTTTTTATAACAATTCCTCTGGAAAATGGTTTGCCTGTATCAGTCCGGTCAGTCGACTCGGTTCAGGGTGTGTCCCATGCGGTGTTTTTTTGTCGACATGTAGAAACGGTCATAATCGTTCGGCTCTATCTCGATAGGCACATTCTCGACTACCTCCAGGCCATATCCTTCAAGCCCCACACGCTTTATGGGGTTATTGGTCATCAGGCGCATTTTCTTTATGCCGAGAGCGTGCAGAATCTGTGCCCCCACGCCATAATCGCGCTCGTCGGCCTTGTGGCCCAGATGGAGATTGGCCTCCACAGTGTCCATGCCCTGCTCCTGAAGCTTGTAGGCTTTGATCTTCTCCATCAGACCTATGCCACGTCCCTCCTGCGAGAGATATATCACTGCGCCGCGCCCCTCTTTTTCGATCATTCTCAGGGCCTGGTGCAACTGTTCGCCGCAGTCGCAGCGTAGCGAGCCGAAAATGTCGCCGGTGGCACACGACGAGTGCACTCTCACAAGCGCCGGTTCGTCAGAGTGAAGATCGCCTTTGAATATGGCCACATGCTCCAGCCCGTTGCTTTTCTGACGGAACGGGATGAGTCTGAAGTGGCCGTAGGCTGTGGGGAGGTCAACTTCCACCCCCTCTTCCACAAGCGATTCCTGACGCAGGCGGTATGCTATCAGATCGGCGATCGAAATGAGTTTCATTCCCCATTCATCGGCTCTTTTCCGCAGTTCGGGCAGTCTGGCCATAGTGCCGTCGTCGCTCATTATCTCCATCAGGGCGGCAGCGGGG
>CAMWTV010000025.1 GCA_947177215.1 uncultured Muribaculaceae bacterium | reverse complement strand
TGTATCACCAGCGCGCCTCCGGGCTGCACAGGCTCGGTGAACCGCGCGAATCCCTCCAGATAACCCTCCTCGTCGCCATAGATGTCAAGATGGTCGGGATCGGTCGATGTCACCACAGCCACAAAAGGCCTCAGCTGGTGAAACGACCGGTCGAACTCGTCGGCCTCAACAACCGAATATCGGCTTTCGGGGGCAAGAATGAAATTCGAGTCGTAATTGCGCAGCACTCCGCCCAGAAACGCATTGCAGTCGGCCTTGCAGCTGTGCATTATATGGGCCGCCATCGACGATGTGGTGGTCTTTCCGTGAGTGCCGGCAAAACAGAGCCCACGGCTCTCGCGGGTGATAAGACCCAGCAGTGCGGCCCGTTTCAACATCCTGAAACTGTTGTCGCGGAAAAAACTCAGCACCCGGTTGTCGGCCGGAACAGCCGGAGTGTAGACAACCAGAGTCCCCTCCTTGTGGCGGAAGGCCTCGGGAATTGACTTCTCTTCGTCGTCATCAAAAAATATCTGTGCCCCCTCACGCTCCAGATGGGCTGTCAGCTCGCTCGGAGTGCGGTCATAGCCCGCCACCGGCACACCTTTGGCCAGATAATACCGCTCGAGCGCGGCCATTCCTATCCCTCCTGCCCCTACAAAATATATCCTTTCGGTAGTTTCCATCTCGTTTCAGTTTTATCTTTTCCCCTCCGCTCCCGCCGACAGTTGCCGTCGGGCGAAAGCGCTCCCCGCAGGTCACACCGCCTTATCTCCAACAATCGCCTCGATCTCGTCAACTATCTTCTCGTCGGCGTTTTCAAGAGCCATCCTGCGTGCGTTGGCACCAAGCATATCACGGCGTTCAGGCTCGCGCAGAAGCTCTTTGATAACCTCAGTGAGGCGTTGCGCGCACTCGCTGTCGAGAATCATCTCAGCAGCCTTTCGCGAGGCAAGTGCCTCGGCGTTTTTGCGCTGATGGTCTTCTGCCACATTGGGCGAAGGCACAAGCACCGAAGGCACTCCGGCAAGCTGTATCTCGGAAATCGTGCTCGCGCCGGCGCGCGACACCATCAGATCGGCTCCGCGGTAAACCAGATCCATCCTTCCGACAAAAGCCGTTACCTGAAGATTGCTGTCATTGATCTCCCTGGCCCGTTCCTGACATTCGTCGGCATAGAATTTCCCCGTCTGCCACAGCACCGAAGCCCCCGAGGCAAGCAGCTCCTTGACCGCTCCCTTCATGGCGTTGTTGATTGTGCGCGCCCCGAGGCTACCCCCTACAACAACAACCAGCGGGCGGTTTGGGTTGAATCCGAGCTCACGTTTGGCATCCTCGCGGCTCACACGCGAGCCGACCACATCCTTTCTCACCGGGTTGCCGGTCTTTACAATCCTGTCGGCCGGAAAGAACCGCTCCATCCCGTCGTATGCCACACAGATTTTGCCGGCATTGGCCGCCAGCAGCTTGTTGGTCACTCCGGCATATGAGTTCTGCTCCTGTATCAGTGTCGGAATCCCCCTCTTCTGAGCCTCCTTGAGCATCGGGCCGGAGGCATATCCCCCCACACCCACGGCTATGTCGGGCTCGAAGTCGCGCAACACCTTCCGGGCCATGCGCATGCTCTTCATAAGCTTCCACACAACCTTGAAATTCCGCCACAGGCGTTTACGGTCGAATCCGGCAACCGGAAGTCCGATTATACGGTAACCCGCCGCCGGCACACGTTCCATCTCCATGCGCCCCTCGGCGCCTACAAACAGAATCTCGGCATCGGCATGACGGCGCCTCACGGCATTGGCTATCGCCAGTGCCGGAAATATATGTCCTCCTGTTCCTCCCCCTGAAATCAGCACTTTCATATCCTTCCTGACTTAAAACCCTCTTAAAGTTTTCCTAAGTTCTCTCCCACCATATCAGGGGGCAGAGCCATGATTTCGGCATTGATCTCCTTGCGGTTATTGCTCTGCACGGCATAACGGCTCACACTGAGCATCACCCCGAAGGCTATCGAGGTCGCGATAATCGACGATCCCCCCTTCGAGATCAGCGGCAACGGCTGTCCCGACACGGGAAAAACCCCGGTCACTATCGCCATATGAAACAAGGCCTGCAACACAATCATCACCGCCATACCCATGACCAGCAGTGCCGGATACGGCTGTGAGCACCGCGACGCTATGGCACCGGCCCTGGCAAGCAGCATCAGATAAAGCCCCAGCAGTATTATCCCCCCGGCAAACCCCCAGTCTTCGATCACAATGGCGTAGATATAGTCGGAAAACGCCAGAGGCAGTCGCGCCGTCTCACGCGAATTGCCCGGAAGCTGGCCGAACCATCCCCCGTGGGCCTGTGCCATGTATGAATACTGCTCCTGACGGTTTTCGGCTGTTATCGGTTCGGCATATTTGGGCACCGAATCGCCAAGCCAGCGGGCAATGCGACCCTTCTGAGTCCCCTCGCGCTTGAGCGTCACCGTCTCTCCGGCAAAATTGGTTCCGGTTTCGGTTATGTGCAGCAGTTCCGCCTCTGAATAGCGCACCTCGCTCTTCTTCTCGATAAGCTTGTAGCCTCCGGCAAGCACTGCCATGGCAAGCACCATGACGCCGAATTTACGCCACTGCACGCCGCCTATAAGCATCATAGAGAATGCTATTCCGCTAAGAAGCAGGGTATTGGTGAGCCCCTGCGAGAAAAGCAGCACGCAGCAAAGCCCCACAAACCCGGCGCAGGCAACAACACCCGAAGTCTTCACTCCCCTGTGTTCCTGCATCTTCGACATGATAAGGGCAAGCGTCATCACCACCGCAAGTTTCAGCAGCTCCGACGGCTGTATCGGGATTCCGAGCAGGGTAGTGCTTCGTCTGGCACCGTTGATTATATCCCCCTTGAACAGCACATAAACCGCCAGAATCACAGCTATGGTCACAAACACCGGCGTGATTCCGATCAGAAACTTATAGTGCATCCTGGCTATGCCGAAAGTCAGCACCACCCCCAGCAGCAGCATACGCCCGTGACGTATCAGCGGCCCGAACACATTCGAGGCCTGAACCTCACGCGACGAAGCGCTGTAAAGCTCGATAACCGAGATAACCAGAATGGCGATGTAGATCGCCATGATATATTTGTCAGGCTTCGGCAGCCGCTTCTTTACCGGCGCCTCTCTCCTTGGCTGGGCGGGGGTCTCCTTCCCGCGTTCCTGATCGTAGTAGTCTGTCATTCTGAAAGAGAGTTTTCTACCGACATTATCCCTCCCTCACCGTCTTCCCGTCGTGGCCTCGATATGAAGCCGCGACGGGGATCAGGCGGTATGTCGTGATGTTTAACCTTTGAGTTCCTGTTTCTTCATCTCCCTGACGGCAGCCTTGAACTTGCGTCCGCGGTCTTCATAGCTGTTGAACAGGTCGAAGCTCGCGCAGCAGGGCGACAACAGCACCGTGTCGCCCGCCTGGGCTATCTCGCGGCACGCCTTTACCGCCTCCTGAAGCGAATGGGTGTCGCGCACCTCGGCAACCTTGTCTTTGAAGAACTCAACGATTTTCGAGTTGTCTTTTCCCATAGCCACGATAGCCTTCACCTTCTCGTTCACAAGCGGAAGAATCTCGTTGTAATCGTTCCCCTTGTCTTTTCCGCCGAGAATGAGCACAGTCGATTTGCCCGGTTTCATCGATTCAAGGGCATACCAGCACGAATTCACATTCGTAGCCTTCGAGTCGTTCACCCAGCGGGCGCCGCTTATGGTCTCGACATGCTCCAGACGGTGCTCCACACCCTCGAAATCGCTCAGAGCGCGGCGTATATCCTCCTTGCGTATGTCAAGCAGGCTGGCGCTGAGGCCGGCAGCCATCGAGTTGAGCAGGTTGTGCACGCCGCGCAGGGCCAGCTGTGCGCGCGGCATGATCAGGTCGGTGTCGGGTGTTTTTATGCGCAGCTCGTTCTCCTCGTCGAGCCATGCGGCCGAGTCATCGTGCTTATGTTCTCCGAACGGGAAAAGCCTTGCCTCGGTCGAGATCTGTCGCAGCTGTTCGGTAATGACCGGATCCTCCTCCCAGAACACGAACGCATCGTGCGGGGTGAGGTTCTGCAGAATCCTGAACTTGGCGTTGATATAGTTCTGCATCTTATACTCGTAACGGTCAAGATGGTCGGGGGTTATGTTCATCAGCACGGCTATGTTGGCCCTGAACTCATACATGTTTTCGAGCTGGAACGAGCTGAGTTCAACCACATAGACGTCATGGTTGTCTTCCGCCACCTGCCATGCCAGCGAACGGCCGACGTTGCCCGCCAGGCCCACGTTGATTCCCGCCTCGCGCAGAATGTGATATATCAGCATGGTTGTGGTGGTCTTGCCGTTGCTGCCGGTGATACACACCATCTTGGCGTCGCTGTAACGGCCCGCAAGTTCTATTTCAGAGATAACCGGTATGCCGCGCTTTACAAGCTCCTGCACAATAGGTGCCGTCGGAGGCACTCCGGGCGATTTAACCACCTCGTCGGCGTTGAGTATCAGCTCTTCGGTGTGATGCCCCTGCTCATACGGGATACGATAACGGTCGAGCGCCTCAAGATAGCGGGGTGCTATCTTGCCGCAGTCGCTGAGAAAAACATCCATCCCTTTCACCTGGCCGAGCACAGCGGCTCCGATGCCGCTCTCTCCCCCTCCGAGCACCACAAGGCGCTTCTTCTTTGCATTTTCGCTCATATATCGTTGTTATATCTTTGTTTCCTGAAGTTCTTTTACTTATCTGATTTTCAGAGTCACGAATGTTATCACCGCCAGAAATATCCCTATGATCCAGAACCGGGTAACTATTTTCGACTCCGGAATGGCGTTGAGAGGTTTCTGTATCAGCGCGTCGATTCCGGCATTGCCCGGTTTCTGGAAATGGTGATGGAGAGGTGTCATCTTGAACACTCGTTTCCCCGCGCCGGTGCGCCGTTTGGTTATCTTGAAATAGGCCACCTGTATCATCACCGACAGGTCTTCCACAAAGAAGATGGCGCAGAGAACCGGAATCAGCAGCTCCTTGTGGATCAGAATGGCAAGCACGGCGATGATGCCGCCGATAGTCAGAGAGCCGGTATCGCCCATAAACACCTGTGCCGGATAGGCGTTATACCACAGAAAGCCCACCAGCGCGCCTATGAATGCCGCGCAGAACACCACCAGCTCCGAGCTGCCGGGTATATACATGATGTTGAGATAGCTCGAGTAGATCACAGAACCACCCAGATAGGCCATGATGGCCAGAGCCACAGCTATGATAGCCGAGCACCCCGTGGCCAGACCGTCGAGGCCGTCGGTCAGATTGGCCCCGTTGCTGGTGGCGGTGATCACGAATATGGTCACGAGGATAAACAGAATCCATCCACCCGTCTGGGCGTTGTCACCCATCCAGCGGGTGAGCGACGCATAGTCGAAGTTGTTCTCCTTCACAAACGGAATCGTTGTCTGTGTCGACTTTATATCCTGACTCTCGTAGATCACCTGCTCCACCTCGTTGGTGGCAACATTGGTAACCTCATGGTTCTGGCGCATTACAATGTCGGGACTGAGCATCATGGTCAGCCCTACGATCAGTCCCAGTCCGACCTGGCCCACAATCTTGAACCGGCCGCTCATGCCGTCTTTGTTCTTCTTCTGCACTTTCAGATAGTCGTCGGCAAATCCCAGCGCTCCGAGCCACAGGGTAGCCACGAGCATCAGAATCATGTAGACACTGCCGAGATTGCCCACCAGAAGACATGGCACCAGAGTGGCCACGATTATGATTATGCCGCCCATTGTGGGGGTGCCTGTCTTCTTCATCTGCCCTTCAAGGCCGAGATTGCGGATAATCTCGCCTACCTGCATTTTCTGCAGGCGGTCGATTATGCGGCGTCCGAAAACCATCGCTATGAACAGCGACAGAATCAGCGCCGCGCCCGAACGGAAGGTGATATAATCCATCAGGCGCGCACCCGGCACACCAAGCTCTTCGAGATATTTGAAAAGATAATATAACACTGCTTGTAGCGTTTTCGGTCATCCCGGTGCGGCTGTCGGCCACACTGACGATGAGCTATTGTTCCTGTTTCGTTTGTTGTCTGTTTTAAATCCCCAGTGCATTCCTGACCTCTTCACGGTCATCGAAATGATGCTTAACCCCCTCTATCTCCTGATAGTCCTCATGCCCCTTTCCGGCAACAAGCACCACATCGCCTGGAGCCGCCAGCGCCACGGCGGCGCGGATAGCTTCGCGGCGGTCGGTGATGCTCAGGGTTTTGGCGCGCGCCTCGTCGCTGTCGAGTCCGGCCTCCATATCGTGCAGAATCTCCGAAGGGTTCTCGAACCGCGGATTGTCGGATGTCAGGATAACGCGGTCTGAAAGCCGCGCCGCCTCTTTGGCCATTATGGGGCGCTTCCCCTTGTCGCGGTTTCCGCCGGCGCCTACCACAGTGATTATCCGTCCGCTTTTACCCGTCACCTCGCGTATGGCGGTGATCACGCTCACCACAGCGTCGGGCGTGTGGGCATAGT
This sequence comes from uncultured Muribaculaceae bacterium, assembly GCA_947177215.1. Taxonomy (GTDB): domain Bacteria; phylum Bacteroidota; class Bacteroidia; order Bacteroidales; family Muribaculaceae; genus UBA7173. Next base: position 9,498 of record CAMWTV010000025.1, on the reverse strand, counting down.
CGACAATAGCCGTTACGTTGCGCTGAGGCGACCGGAATGTCTGGAAGCGGCCTGCCACAGGCACCAGGCGGCTCATGTTGAGCAACACCGTCTCGTTGTCCCATCCCAGCAGCACCGAGGCGCCATAGACCGCCGTCAGATTGTAGGCGTTGAACCGGCCGGTGAAAAGCACATCGACCTCACTGCCGTTGAAACTCATCAGAGTGCCGTCAAGACGGCTCTCTATCACCCGGCCGCGGAAATCGGCCACACTCCTGAGCGAATAGGTCTTGCGCATGGCGCGGGTGTTCTGAAGCATAACCTCGCCCACCTTGTCGTCGATATTGGTCAGAGCGAACGCGTCAGGCCCGAGGTTGTCGAAAAACGACTTTTTCGCTTCCAGATAGGCCTGCACCGTCTTGTGATAGTCAAGATGGTCGCGGGTGAGATTGCTGAACACCCCTCCGGCGAAATGCAGCCCGGCTATGCGGTGCTGGTGGGCGGCGTGCGAGCTCACCTCCATGGCGGCATATTCACACCCTTTCTCCACCATCTGCGCAAGCAGTCGGTTTATCGTGATAGGGTCGGGAGTGGTCTGGTCGGCATGCACGGCCTCGGTGTCGACATAATTGACCACCGTCGAGAGCAGTCCGGCCTTATGTCCTGCCAGACGGGCCATCTCGTAAAGAAGGGTAGCGGTGGTGGTCTTGCCGTTCGTGCCGGTCACTCCCACCAGCTTCAGCCGTTTCGACGGTTCGCCGAAGCGGCGCGAGGCGAGTTCTCCAAGCGCTATGGCAGAATTATCGACCACGATGTGAGTCACCCCCTCTTCAGGATCCTCAGGCAGTTCCTCGGCCACGATAGCGGCCAGCCCTTTCCCTTTGAGTGTCGGGATGAAGCTGTGGCCGTCGACGGTCACCCCCTTCACGGCCACAAACACCCACCCCTCGCCGGCTTTGCGCGAGTCGGCGGTGAGGTCGGTTATTTCCCGTTCTGTATCGCCGATAATCTGTTTCACCTTTATCGGCCCTATGAGTTCTTTAAGTGTCATTGTTGTCGGTTGTTGTCGGAGAGCCGCGCGAACATGTCGGCCGATCCTCTCCGCGTCATTTAAATCTTGTTCATTGTGCCAGTGCCAGAGTCACGGTGGCTCCCCGTTTCAGCGGTGTTCCCTCTTCCGGAATCTGCTGCCTCACATAGCCTGTGCCTTGAAATTTCACGTTGAATCCATCCTTCTCCAGGGCAACCACAGCCTCGCGCAGACCTAATCCGAGCACCGAAGGCACAGTGCCTTTGGGCATCTTGCGCGGGGGCGCCGGATGTGCTTCCGATCTGATGCCGGCCGCCTGGCGCACCGCCTTGTGTCGCCCTGGCTGGTTGCTGCCGTAGAGCTGCGCGCGCGACACGCCCGCCGATCCCTCGGCAAAATCCGATGAGTTGCCGAGCAGTCCGCGCGAATACATCTTCACGGCTATATTCTTCATCACCTGGCCTGATGTCGAGGCCGCGCCGAACATGTTGCGTTTCGGATAGAAGGTGAGCACGAAGCATGAATACTGCGGATCGTCGGCAGGGAAAAATCCGCAGAATGCCAGTCGCTTGCGGGCTTTGTTGTATTTCCCCGTGCCGGGATCCACGCTGTAACATGTGCCTGTCTTGCCCGCCAGGGCCACTTTGTCGTTCTTGAGCGAGCGCCCGGTGCCGTGTTCTCCCCACACAACCTGTTTCAGCATGTATTGCATCTTTCTGGCGTTCTCTTCCGAGCAGATCCGGTCGCGGATATATGTCACCGGGAGAACCGAATCGAATGTTTCCGTGCGAAGCCCTTTCACAAGCCGCGGGCGCACATAGCGCCCCCCGTTGGCTATGGCGTTGTAGATCGAGAGCGTGTAGATGGGTGGAATCTGCGAGGCATAGCCGTAGCACATGCGCGACAGGTCCACACGGCCCGGATCGGAACGGAAGTATGGGGTGGTCTCGCCGGCGATTCCCGTGTTCATCGGGTCGAGAAACCCTATGCCGCGGAGCCGTTCCACAAACCCCTTCGGGTTCTTGTCGTAGCCGCGCGCTATTATACGCGCCATGCCGATGTTGCTCGACTGCTCTATGACCTCGCGCACACGCAGCGACCCGTTGTAGTGCGAGTCGGTTATCGGGCGTCCGCCGGCATAGGCCCACGATTTCCCGATAGGAATAACCTCCTCCAGATTGTTTACCAGATTGTCTTCGAGCGCAATCATCATAGAGATCGGCTTCACCACCGAGCCCGGTTCGAAACCTACTACGGCATAGTTCAGGGCCTCGATATATCCGTTGCCCCGCTTGGAGCGCTCGAGGTTCGATATGGCTTTGATGTCGCCGGTCTTGACATCCATCAGCACGGCGCACCCCCAATCGGCCGAACACGAGTCGAGCACACGGTTCAGCTCGTTCTCCACAATGTCCTGAAGCTGAATGTCGATGGTGGTGCGCACCGAATAGCCCGGAATCGGCTCTACGTCAGTCCAGTTCACGATATCCTTTGTCAGGGGTATCTTTTTCGCAAGCCCCGGCACTCCGTAAAGCAGCGAGTCGAGGGCCTTCTCCAGGCCATAGATGCCATGTATCTCGCTGCACTCGGCTGTCTGTCCGACTCCTCCTACCGAACGGCGCGCCATGGCTCCGTAGGGGTTGCTGCGGCGCATCACACTCTCCACCGTCATGCCGGTTTTGTTGCGGTTTCCGATGTTGAAAAAGGGGAATGTCTTTATTTTCTGCAGGTCGAGATAGCTTATGTTGGTCACCAGCGGCCAGGCGCGCGGACGTTTCTTCGGATCGCTTTTCAACGGCTCTTCAAGCCTTTTGCGCCACTGGTCGCGGCTGCGCACCGGAAAGTGCTTGCCCATAGAGTCGGCAAGCTGGTCGAGCGCCATCTGATACTGGTGCTGTTTGAAATTCTCGCATCTGAAATCTATCCTCACCGTGTAATAGCGCAGGTTCGTGGCCAGAATGTCCCCCTTGTCCGACAGTATGTCGCCACGTTCGGGCAGAATGGTGTCGACTTTTTCAAGCTGTCTGCGTGCTTTTTCGTTCCAGTGGGGAGCGTCGATCACCGTGGTTGAGAAAAGTTTGTAGCCTATCGCCCCCGAAAACAGCAGAATCAGTATGGTTACCACGCCATACCGAAACAATATGTGCAGGTGATTGCCTTTTTTCGTTGCTGTCATCTGTTTTAATCCTCCCTGTTTCTTTCTAACTTACAACATCTTGCTTTGTGTGTCTGCGGTCATTCCGGCTTGCGGCTCAGTCTGTATGGCGGCTGCTCCTGCACGGTTAGCCCCAGCCTGAGCGAGTCGACCATCTGCTGCATCGACGATTCGCGTATCCGGCTCATGTAGGCCGATTTGGCTCTCACACGCTCTGTTTTCGCCACCTCAAGCTCTGTTTCAAGAGCCCTGATGCGTTCCATCTTCGTCTGGCACTCATAGCGGCTTGTGATGTAGATCATCAGCATCACGGCCACGCCCAGAACCACCACCCAGTTGCGTTTGAAAAAGTCGATCGACAGGATGCGCCCGTGAAGCGTGCGCAGCAGCCATGTGTCGCGCACCCGTCCTCCGGCCTGTTTCCCGTTGTTTCGGTTCTCTTTCTCCATATCCGCTTCTCGTTGTTTGCTCCGGTCGGTCAGCCGGCCTGTTCCTTCACTGTCTCCAGCTTCTCGCCAACTCTCAGTTTCGCGCTTCTCGAGCGCGGATTTCTTTCCACTTCATCGGCTCCTGGCACAATCGGTTTCGATGTCATCAGGCGGAACGGCGAGAGGTTGCGCCCGAAAAAGTCTTTGGCCTCGCGCCCTTCCAGATTGCCTGTTTTCAGAAAATTCTTCACCAGGCGGTCTTCAAGCGAGTGATAGGTTATCACAGCCAGACGTCCGCCCGGCTTCAGGGCCTCCATGGCCTGCGTAAGCAGCTCTTTCAGGGCATCGATCTCGTTGTTCACCTCGATGCGGAGTGCCTGAAACAGTTGTGCGAGCTCTTTTTTCTCCTGGCGCGGATTTATCAGCGGCCTGACAACCTCCAGAAGGCGGGGCACTGTGGTGATAGCCTCTTTCGCACGGGCTTTGACTATCGCCGCCGCCATCCGCCGCGCCTGTTTCAACTCGCCGTAGAGATAGAAAATATCGGCCAGCTCGTTTTCTGTGGCCTCGGCCAGCAGGGTGGCGGCGTCGCGACGCGCGTTGCGGTTCATGCGCATGTCGAGCGCGCCCTCCCAGCGAAACGAAAAGCCGCGTCCGGGATCGTCGAAATGGTGAAACGACACACCCAAGTCGGCCAGAATGCCGTCAACCTCACCGGCCCCGTAATAACGCAGAAAATTCCGCAGATAGCGGAAGTTGCCGTGAACCAGCGTAAGCCGCGGGTCATCCCCCAGTCCCGGCGCGCTCATGGCGCGGTTTATGGCGTCGCTGTCCTGGTCGAACGAAAGCAGGCGCCCGTCCGTTCCGAGGCGGCTCAGAATGCCTCCGGTGTGCCCTCCGCCTCCAAGCGTGCAGTCAACATAAACGCCTGACGCTTTGATATCTAAGGCGTCGAGCGACTCGTTGAAAAGGGCGGGTATGTGATAAGGTTGTGTCGACATGTTACCTGATGGCGTTTTCAAAACGTAAAGTTAGCAAATTAATTCGATGAATTTACAATGCCAAATCTCAAAAAACGCTCATAATCATCAAAAAAGTTATCAACATCCGTGGCTGCGGATATTGATAACTTCATGATGTTTTCAAATGTAAATCTTACAGCGGCAAGCCTTGCGCGTGATCAGGCCTTCGCGAGTATGCGCGCGAGCTCTTCAACCCCCTCCGAGGCTTTCATGGGGAGCACTGTCACACCGCCGGGAACCGACGCCGGATTGGGGTCGATATAGTAGACCGGAACCCCGGGACGCACATAGTGGAGCAATCCTGCCGCCGGATAAACGTTCAGGCTTGTGCCTATGACCACAAACACATCGGCCTGCTTCACAAGCTCTATGGCCGGCTCGATGTTGGGCACTGCCTCCTGAAAAAACACTATGTGGGGGCGCACACGGTGGCCGTCGATCACCGTTTCGAGAGTTGTCTCTATCATGTCGGGCTTCAGCTCCCACACTTTTGTCTCGTTGTCGAGGGCGCGCACCTTCATCAGCTCGCCGTGCAGGTGCAGCACATTGCTGCTGCCGGCCTTTTCGTGAAGGTTGTCAACGTTCTGCGTTATCACGTAGACATCAAAATCTTTCTCCAGTTTCACAAGGCCCAGATGGCCCGCGTTGGGCCGGGCCTTGAGCAGCTCGCGGCGCCGGGCGTTGTAGAACTCATGTATCAGCGCCGGATTGCGCCTGAATCCGTCGGCCGAGGCCACATCCTCAACCCGGTAGTTCTCCCACAGCCCTCCGGCATCGCGGAAGGTGTTGATGCCGCTTTCGGCGCTCATTCCGGCGCCGGTCGATATCACAAGTTTCTTTTTTGCCATATCCTGCATATTTTGCTCACACACTAAACTGTGCGAATGTCATGTAATAAAAACAGGCGTGTGACAGCACAAGCAACACGAGCACTATCCAGCTCATGACCGTGCGGCGGCCGTAACACTGCCATGCGAGCAGCCCCGACACAATGACATAGGCCGGATAGAACCATGTCAGCGCTCTGACAAGCGGATTGGCATCGGTCAGCAGGCTCACCGTGAAGGGGAACACCAGCCCGGGGGCCATGCACAGCAATATCACGGCCCACATCCACCAGGGCACACGCCGGTTCCCTCCGCTTATGTCGCTCATCCTGTCGGTCATTGTCACTCGGCTTTGATCACCGCTCCCCCTGCAGGCTCTATAACAATTTTAACAGCCGCAGGGTTCTTTATCTTTATCTGTTCGGCCTTCAGCTCTTTCCCTTTCCTGTCGGCCCACATGGTGGCAGTATTTCCCCCGAGGCCGAGTGCAGAGAGGTCAAGGGTGAGTTTCAGCGGCTCGTTGAGGGCGTTGACTCCGGCTATATACCATGTGTCGCCGTGGCGGCGCGCTATCACGGCATATCGGCCGGGATAGCCGTCGAGATATTTCACGTCATCCCATGTGGTCGGAACCTCCTTCATGAAGGCTATCGCGTCGGCCGGGGCATCGGTGAGGTTGTTTGGTGCCAGAGCGAAGTTCTGCACGGGGTTCTGGAACAGAACGGCTGTGGCGAGCTGGAACCCGTCGCCGGTGCGGCGCACTGTTCCGTCGGTGTTGTTCCGGCTGAAATGCTTGTTAAGCACCGAGCCGCCATATTCCATGATGGCCGCGGCGTTGCGGATAAACGGGTGGAGTGTGGCGTGAAAGGCTTCCATGTCGCAGAATTCCTGTCCGAACACAAGATTCTCCGATGCCAGCACCGCCTCGCTGCCCACATAGTTGGGATACATCCGCTCCCATCCGCGCGGCAGGGTGCAGCCGTGGAAAATCACATCCAGGCCATAGTCGGCGGCATCGCTCAGAATATCCTCGTAAAGCCGCATGGTCTCCTGTTTGTCGCCTCCGAAAAAGTCTACTTTTATGGCTTTCACGCCTATGTCGCGCAGCCATGCCATCTCTTTCTTGCGCACTATGGGGCGGTCCATGTGGTTTACGGGGCTTTGCTCGATGTCGTTCCAGTGGCCGCTCGACGAGTACCACAGAATCACATTAACCCCTTTCGACCGGGCATAGCCAATGAGATCTTTCATCCCTTCGCGGCCAATGTTGTTGTCCCACCAGTTGTCGATCAGCACATTCTGATAGCCCATGGCCTCGGCCAGGTCGATAAACGTGCGCTGGTCGGCGGCGTTGATGCTGCCGTCCTGCCACAACAGCCAGCTCCATGTGCCTTTTCCCGGACGGGCCGGTTCGGCGGTGGTGTAGAGCGGCTCCACAACATTCCACGGGGCGGTGGTCTCGACCACAGGGCCGAGGGTCTTGCCTACGGTGACAGTGCGCCAGGGGGTCTTGCCCGGAAGGGCTATTCCCGGACTGGGTGTGCCGTTGCCGTTGTTCTCTCCCGCCATGGGGTAGGCTATGGTGTAGACTCCGTTTGTGGCGTCGCTGAGATGCGATGCGCAGTAATAGCCGTCAACCCCCGTCTCGGTCAGCAGCACCCAGCCGTTGTCGCCTACCTTCATCAGGGCCGGGAAGGTGAATCCCTGTCCGTATTGCGAAGGTGTTCCGAGCGGAGCGTCGGTTATGTAATATTCCTCGTAGCTCGGTTTGGTGCGTTTCCACCCGATCATAGGGTCGCTCTGCGGGGTCATGAACACGGTTGTGCTCTCCGGAAAGCGGAAACCGGTGGTCTCCTTCTCTACGATCATGCTTCGGGTGTCGCCATTCTTCCCCTGGGCCGGAATGAGATAGCGGAAGGCTATGTCGTTGTCGGCAACCTGCCACTCAACGCTCATTTTTCCCCCTTCGGCATTGGCGAAGGTTGTGGTGAGCGTGTTGGCCTTATAGCTCACCGCACTTTTCTTGATTTTGTCCTGAGTGTAGTTTTTGCTTACAGAGCCTGTTTTCGAGTTTGTAAGCTGCATGCCGCGGCTGAAATCGCCCTCGTTGCTCACAAATCCGAGCGGCGACTTTTCAAGCATAGCGGCGCCGTCGTAGGTCACTTCATACACAGGCACGCCGTCGGCCACGCCAACAGTCACTGCCAGCCGCCCGTCGGGGCTTGTCACACTCTGGCCTGACGCGGCCAGCATGGTCATGGCCGCGGCCATGACCGATAGGTTTCGGTAATTTTTCATTATTGCAGATATTGTTTTTCAGGTTGATCTTCAGGGAGAGGATATGCGGCCGCCGTTCTACCGGCGCGCCTTACGGTATTCTGCAACTGTGCGGCGAATCCCTTCGCGCAGGTCTGTTTTCGGGTCGAAACCGAAATCGTTCACTGCATCTGTCACGTCGGCCTTCCAGTTGCGCTGTTTCATTATCTTGAACTTGTCGCGGTTCAGTGTCGACGGTTTCAGGCGCCATTTGCCTATCTTTTCGGCCACAGCCGATGCCACCCACACCATCCACATGGGCAATTTTACGGGTATGACCCATTTGCCGCCCAGCTCCTGCGACACAATGTCGCGGAATTCCTTCTGGGTATAGGCTTTTTTCTCCGAGATTATGTATTTTTTGTTTTCAACTCCCGATTCCAGCGCCTGGAACATCGCCTCGACCAGATCGTCGACATAGATGAACGTGAGCATCTGTGTCTTGAAGCCCACTCCGAAGTCGAAGTGGTTGTCGATGCTTCTGATCATCATCAGATAATCCTGCTCATGCGGCCCATAGACGCCTGTCGGACGGAAAATTATGTAGGGAATGCCGCACATGTGTTCCAGCCATTGCTCGGCCATTATCTTAGACTGGCCGTAGCGGGTGTCAGGGTCGGGAATCATCGACGGGCCGAGCGGTGTGTAGCCTTTTTCGTCACCTTTGCCGAGTGCCGAGAGCGAACTCATGTAGAGCAGCCTCTGCGGCACATGGTCGGTTTCCTTGAGCAACTGCGTGAATGTGCGCAGATACTCGAAGTTTATGCGTTTGAAATCGAGGTAGTTGGCGCATTTCGTGGCCCCGAGATTGTAGATTATATAATCCCACGGCTCGCTGCTGCCTATCGCCTGCCTCATTGATTGCGGGTCGTCGTAGTCAAGCACAAGAAATTCCAGGCCGGGAGCGGTGAGATAGCGCCGCGAGGTCGATTCTCTCACGGCTGCCGTAACGTTCATCCCCCGTTTCACCCCTTCGGCGGCTATGAACCCGCCTATGAATCCGCCGGCGCCTACCACAAGGAGGCGCTTCCCTTTCAGTTCTGTTTTAGGTTGGTGTGGCATTGCTTGTTTAAATTTTTCGTCCTACGGTTTCCAACGCTTTGCGATACACCTCCATTGTGTCGTGTGCCATGGCGTCGTCGCTGAATCGCGCCACATAGTCGCGTCCCTCGGCTGCTATCTGTTCTCTGACTTCCGGATAGTTTATCATCTCTTTCACAACATTGATCCACTCCTCCACATCGTCGGGATCTACGGCAGGGGTTGACGGGCCTCCGGCCTCTTCAAGGCAAGAGCCGGTGGCAACCACAGCCGGAGTGCCCACCGAGAGGCTTTCTATCACCGGAATGCCAAACCCTTCGTAGCGCGATGTGTAGCTTGAGCAATAGGCGCCCGCGTAGAGGGCCGGGAGGTCGGCGAAGGGGGCGTTCTCGATGAATTTCACCCTGTCGCCCATGGCGTAGGTTTCGATATACCTGTCGATGGTGCGGGCATAGTCGGTGCGGCGCCCTACGAGCACCAGATCGAACTCATCGGGAAGGCCACGCATCCCCCTCACGGCCATTATCTGGTTTTTGCGCTGCTCTATGGTGCCCACCGATATGATGTATGGCCGGTTTATGCCATATTTTGCCTTGACTTCTGCAATCTCCTGCTGCGAGGGGGTGCGGTGGAACTGCGCGGCACCCCCCTGATAGACCACGCTGATCTTGTCGGGGTCAGTGCCGTAGAATTTTATTAT